>CAJXOI010000112.1 GCA_913057885.1 uncultured Micavibrio sp. | reverse complement strand
TGAGTGGAATTATCGGGGTCTTGATGGGTTTCCATGAACACACCACCAACACCAACTGCAACGGCGGCACGGGCCAACACAGGCACCATGTCGCGGTCACCTCCTGATGACCCACCAAGGCCACCCGGCGATTGTACCGCGTGCGTGGCATCCATAATCACAGGATAGCCCGTATCATCCGCCATAATTTTGAGGCCGCGCATATCGGTCACCAGCGTATTGTATCCAAAAGACGCCCCACGCTCAGTCAGCAAAATATTGTCATTGCCGCTTTCGGCGATTTTGGCGGCAACATTCTTCATGTCCCATGGTGCAAGGAACTGTCCTTTTTTCACGTTAATCACCGCGCCTGTTTTTGCCGCGGCAACAAGCAAATCTGTTTGACGGCACAAAAACGCCGGAATTTGCATGACATCTACATGTTTTGATACCAAATACGCCTGTTCCTCTGTATGAATATCGGTCAGGCAGGGAACATCAAACGTGTCGCGCAATTCATCAAACACTTTCATCGCGGCCTCAAGACCGATCCCGCGCGTCGCATTTAATGACGTACGGTTCGCCTTATCGAACGATGTTTTGTAGATAAGCGGAATGTCGAGGCGCGTCGTTAATTCCTTTAGATTTTCACACATCATCATGGCGTGGTCGCGAGATTCCATCTGGCATGGGCCGGCAATCAGTGTGAATGGGTTATTGTTGGAGATTTCTAAATTTTTGACTTTTACTGTTTTCATGGGAACTTTTTTAACACACTCAGAACATTAAAAAAAGTTGTATTCCCCAAAGCTAAACCTCAACCTCATGGACGATTTCCTGCTCATGAAAACCGCAATTGCGATAGAGATATCGCGCACGATCATTCTTTGCCAAGGCAACCACCCTTAAATGTGAAAATCCCAAATCTTTGGCGACCTGTTTAGTGTGATTGACCAATTGCCGTCCTATGCCTTGCCCTCGGCAATGTTCGTCCACACCCATGGTTTGTAGTTGCAAAATGCTCAATCCCTTGCGGTAATTATATTCAGCAGGGTTTTGCACCCGAAGCGAGACATAGCCTTTGACCACGCCCTCTTCCTCAAAGACATAGCCAAAATGGCCATTTTGTTCATTCACGACAAAGTCATAAAAATTTTGCGCCGCGTCGGTTTCGGGAAATTGTTGATCTTGGTAAGGATCGCATTCGTCTTTTTCAAAATCAATAACGGATTGATGCAGGGCCTGAATAACTTGCCTATCCTTTGGCTCGGCCTTACGGATCATCACACCAACCTGCTTTGTTTAATAGCCGCACCGATAAAAGATACAAACAGCGGATGCGGGTCGAATGGTTTTGATTTCAATTCGGGGTGATATTGCACGCCTATGAACCATGGGTGATCCTTATACTCGCATATCTCTGGCAGCGCCCCATCTGGCGATACGCCGCTGAACATCAATCCACAGGCCTCTAATTGATCACGGTAGTGCATATTGACCTCGTAACGGTGGCGGTGGCGTTCCTCGATATTGGTTTCACCATATATTTCCGCAACTTTTGACCCCTCGGCCAGTGTCGCAGGATAGGCCCCAAGGCGCATTGTCCCGCCCAAGTCACCCTCTTTACGCCTTGCCTCAAGCTCATTGCCCTTCATCCATTCGGTCATCAGACCAACCAGTGCAGTGCCCTTCCCTTCGCCGAATTCAGTGGATGTCGCATCCGCAATACCCGCCAAATTTCGCGCGGCCTCTAACACTGCCATTTGCAATCCAAAACAAATTCCAAAATACGGGACATTATGTTCACGGGCAAATTGTGCCGCCTTGATTTTTCCCTCTGCCCCACGCTCGCCAAAACCACCGGGAACAAGAATACCATGCACACCGTGAAGGTGATCATTTGGATTGTCAGTGTCAAAAACGGACGCTTCGACAAATTTGATATTCACCTTTGTGTTATTGGCAATCCCACCGTGAATAAGGGCTTCATTCAGTGATTTATATGCATCGGCCAAATTCGTGTATTTTCCAACCACGGCGATGGTCACTTCGCCTTCGGGGTCTTTGATACGACTGACAATATTTTCCCAAACTGACAAATCGGGCTCTGCCCCATCATTCATGCCGAAACAATCCAAAACCTGAGTATCCAATCCGGCCTTGTGATAAGATAACGGCACTTCATAGATTGTTGAGACATCCAATGCGGGGATGACTTTTTCTTCGTCTATATTACAAAACAGGCCGATTTTGCGGATTTCATCCTCTGGGATTTCACGATCTGAACGGCAGAGTAAAATGCGCGGACGAATTCCAACACTCATTAATTCTTTCACGGAATGTTGCGTCGGTTTTGTCTTAAGCTCTCCTGCCGCGGGTATATAAGGCAGTAAGGTTGTATGGATATACAAAACACGATCACGGCCAAGCTCGTTCCCGACCTGACGAATTGATTCAAGGAACGGGAGGGATTCAATATCGCCAACCGTTCCCCCGATTTCACACAAGATAAAATCAGCCGATCCATCTTTCTCCAACACAAAATCTTTAATTTCGTTGGTGACATGCGGAATAACCTGAACCGTTGCGCCCAAATAATCACCACGTCGCTCTTTTTCCAAAACATTTTGATAGATACGCCCAGTGGTAATATTATCCGCTTGCTTGGCATGGACACCCGTAAAGCGTTCGTAATGCCCTAAATCAAGATCGGTTTCCGCACCATCATCCGTGACAAACACCTCGCCATGTTGAAACGGGCTCATTGTACCCGGATCAACATTCAAATATGGATCAAGCTTGCATAATCTTACTGAATAACCACGTGCCTGTAAAAGCGCGCCCAGTGCTGCGGAACCAAGACCTTTTCCAAGGGAAGAAACCACGCCGCCAGTGATAAAAATGAACTTCGACATGGAATTATTGTGTAACAGCTTTACATCTTCATGGTAAAGCTTTTATTTCAACTTATTCACCAGGTGTAGGAACCTCAGGCTCGGGCACTGATGGTTCGACAGGAACTTCAACGGCAGGAGTGACCTGATCTTCATCTAATGCATCAAGGACAGAGCTGCTGGATGACCCCTGCCCCGCCAAATAAGCCAAAATCAAAGAAGTACAGAAAAAAGCAAAAGCAAAATATGTCGTCAATTTCGTCAAAGCATTCGCCGCACCACGCGCGGAGGCAAAATCACCCATGCCGCCACCGCCGCCGATGCCAAGGCCACCGCCTGTGGATCTTTGCATCAATACCAATGCAATAATTGCGAGGGCAATAATCAGGTGAATAATTAAGACAACTGTTTCCATTTTTTAACTTTCTACTGCTTTTCCAATAGCGATAAAATCTTCGGCTTTGAGGCTTGCACCGCCTATGAGAGCCCCATCGACATTATCTATATTTAATAATTCGGCCGCGTTATCAGGCTTAACCGAACCGCCATAGAGAATACGCATTTCCTCGCCATCTGCAACATTTGATTTTAATATTTCACGAATATAATTATGCATATTAGATACATCACACGATGTCGCTGCCTTACCCGTTCCGATGGCCCAAACCGGTTCATAAGCAATAACACAGTTATCAGGACGGGTGTCATTGGGTATAGATTTTAACAACTGCCCTTCCACAATATCAAAGGCTTTGCCTTCCTCTCTTTCTTCCAAAGTCTCACCGACACAGACAATAGCCGTCATTCCATTATCTATGACCAGTTGTGCTTTTTGACGGACAATGTCCGATGTTTCACAATGCGCCTCGGCACGGCGTTCAGAATGCCCAACAATACAATAATCACATTGAATATCGGCCAGCATTGATGCCGATACTTCGCCTGTAAAGGCACCGCTATAGTACGCAGAGCAATCTTGTGCGCCGCGCTTGGTGTTTGTGATGTGCTGAATGTATGGATATGGCGGACATATTAACCATTCAACGATTTTTTCGTCAACTTTCGCCATTGCCTGATCGAAAGCCTTTGCGCTCTCCGTATTCATATTCATTTTCCAATTTCCGGCGATAAGTTTTTTCATGTCTTGCGTCCATTTCATAAATATTTATTATCTCCAACATTAGAGTAAAAACGGAAAAGGACAACCCTATGGCAATGGAAGCCCTGCGCATCGCCGCAAAAGAAAGCAAATTTATGAAATTTTTCCTGGGGGCATTTATCGCACTTGCCGTTGGGGGCTTGGTCTTTACGGATGTTCATGGGTTTTTCACAGGCGGGATGGGCAACACAACCGTCGCTAAAGTCAACGGCACAGAAATCGATATTCGTGAATTTGACCGTGACCTTCGATCAATTTTATCACAAGCCGGATTGTCCACAGAAGACGCCTATGCCTTTGGCTTGGTCGATAACGTGCTTCAATCCCGTGTAAACAGCCTTCTTCAACT
>CAJXOI010000111.1 GCA_913057885.1 uncultured Micavibrio sp. | reverse complement strand
ACTTAGCGTCTTGGCGGCTCAAAAGAATAGAAAAACATGAAGGTTGAAATATTCACTGATGGTGCATGTAGCGGTAACCCAGGCCCCGGCGGATGGGGGGCGGTTTTGCGCTATGGTGATCATGAAAAAGAAATGAATGGTGGAGAGGTCGAAACCACCAACAACCGCATGGAGATGATGGCAGTGATCGAGGCATTATCGGCTTTAAAAAAACCATGTCATGTCGATTTATATACCGACTGTGTCTATGTGAAGGACGGAGTCACAAAATGGTTGGAGGGGTGGAAAGACAAAAATTGGCGCACGGCATCCAAAAAACCGGTCAAGAATCAAGACCTTTGGGAGCGAATCGATTCGGCCATTCAAAGGCATAATATTGAATGGCACTGGATCAAAGGGCACGCAGGTCACCCAGAAAATGAACGCGCGGATGAATTGGCCCGTGCAGGAATCCCTAACTGATTCATAGTATTACAGAATCTATCCACAGGTTTGAATCACGAAAATAATATGATTCATATTCTGTTAACTATTTCGGTTGCATTCTGGTATCAGCAGGAGAACAGGGAGGATTTTTTTATGATCCTAAACAATAAAGATAACAATATCGTGCTACCAATTATAGAGCAGGCAGAAACCCACGAGGAAAAGGAAATCACATTGATTTTTTTACATTATTACCGCGATCTAGCGGTATCCAGTTCAGATGTTAGGGTTTTTCGTGCGATAGATAAGGCCGCAACTTTAACAGGCTATAGTGAGGCCGTTATTGCGAAAACACTGGTTAATTGCGGATTAAGAAGCTCGCGGCGCAGCCTTCCGCAAGAATTTTTAAATCATGTCGATATGATGTTGTATCGCGTTCATGCTTGTAAAAGTTATAAAGCATTAAAGAAATTTTGGTCTGACACATGTGGTGAGAATCTTAATATTTTCAATCCTGTCATATATCAGTCCGGAATAGTGGCACATGCCACAGATTAATTTGTAATCCACTCCAACTTATAAAAGGTGCTTGTTCCCAAGCACCTTTCTTTTTTGTATGATGGTGATATGGAAGAATTGCGTGTCCTTATCGTCGAAGATGTTGAGCCTATGAGAGAGGTTCTGGCCGGAATATTGAGACGGTTTGGTTTTAAGCATATTTATCAGGCAGCCGACGGTGAAGAGGGATTTGCTGCCTTTCAGCGTTATAAACCAGATATTGTGATTGCGGATTGGCACATGGAACCAATTGACGGCCTGGAAATGACAAGATGGATAAGGCGAAGCAGATACTCCGTCAACAGATCTGTGCCTATTATCCTCATTACTGGGTTCAGCGACCATTCCCGCATAGAAGGTGCGCGGGATGCAGGTGTGACGGAGATTATGCTTAAACCATTTACTGCGGAAGAGTTTGCAAAGCGGCTAATGTATGTCATAGACCGACCACGCGATTTCATTGCTTCGCTCAACTTTTTTGGTCCTGACAGGCGCCGCAGACCCAAAAAAGGCTATGATGGCGATAATCGGCGTAAGCTTGACCCAGAGGTTGCGGATTAAGGGACATAGAGGATGCAAGAAGAAGATGATCAGATTTATATTTACAAATTGTATGGTATTTCCATTCCAAGACGGTTTCGTGCGCAAAATAATATCAGGATGCGTATAGGCTATAGCGTCAAAATCACGGATGAACAAATTCAAGAAGCTCAAGAGCACATCGAACAACAAGCTGCAGAATATGATTATCAACCATATGTGATGGGGTATCTTGACGAGATCAGGCAGGCTATACAGGGTATTCGCGACACCGATCATTCCGATGATAGTTTTTACAATCAAATCGTTTTGGCGCTTGTTCAAATTAAGGGTCAAGCTGCGATGTTCGGAAATCCTATCGCATCACAACTAAGCCATTTAACAATCAAGTTCATAGAACATTACCGTCGTTATGATAATGATACTTTAAAGATAATTGAAATATCGTGTACCGCAATCGAGCATAGCTATCAGCACAAGATCGTGGAAACAAAATCCATCAAGGGCAAGCTGTTGATTGGAGAATTGCAGAAAGCCATGGAACGGTATAATCAAAAATTTAAACGTCTTACCGGACGCTAACTTCGAAAATACTATTGATTTAAATCAAATCTCTCTTCGCTATCGCTCCCATTATCATTGTTATTACTTCCTCCGCCAATCCATCGTGGGCTCCGTCCAGAAAAAATATCATTTAAAATAGATTTGAATTGTTGTGCTTCGGCCGGATTATAGGACGATATTGATCGCGCAGGAACGCCACGATGCGCCTCCTGCATTGATCTCTTGAAAACTGTTGCAGGGATAACTCCGCCATAGGATCCGCGTCCTAAAGATGTATTGTCATCGCGTCCAATCCATACACCCATTGTATATGTTGAGGAGAAGCCTATAAAAAGGGCATCGCGATAGTCTTGAGTCGTTCCGGTTTTTCCAGCGATTGGAAAGCCTGTTTGTGCGCGTTGACCAGTTCCAAATTCTACAACGTCCCTCATCATCGAGGTTATGGCGTCAGCATGATTAAAGGCGATTACCCTAGAGGGAGAAGTGCGCTTGTATTCGTATAATACTTCACCTTCCTTGGTTTCAATTCGTTCAATCCCATAGGGGGTTACAAGCCTTCCATCCTGTCCTATAGTGGCGTACCCACCAACAAGATCCAACAATGAAATATCAACTGTGCCAAGAGCAGTTGATAATTCTTCTCTGACCTCTGCATCTATACCTATACGGTCGGCAACGTCAATGACATGGCGAATGCCGACCTCTTTTGTAAGGTGAACGGCAGAAACGTTATAGGAATTTGATAAAGCCTCCCTCAATGTCGCTTCGGGGCTGTAAAAGCCGTCATGATTGGAAGGGCGATAACGACCTGATGTTATGCGTTCATTTGAGATCATATCATCGGGCCGCCATCCCTGTTCTATTGCGGCAAGATAGACAAAAGGTTTAAAGGCTGACCCGGCTTGTCTACGGGCGTCTGTTGCGCGGTTAAACTGGCTTTTTTCGTAGTCATATCCGCCAACCATGGCACGGATGGCGCCATGTTCATTTAATATGACTGCGGCAATTTGCGGGGGTGTCTGATCGCTACCTTCTGGCACGGAGCGGTCGATTTCTTGTTTTGCGATTTGAGTAACAGCTTTTTGTAGAGATGGGAAAAGCGTTGTAACAACCTTCAGGTCTCCCTCAATGTCACTGGCAAAAATATTGGCCTGTCTGAATATCCAATCAGTAAAATAGTGCGCCTCTTTAGAACGGCTGACGATATCCATTCCCTGAATTTGACCGTTTTCAATGACGATATTTCGTGCGTCAGCAATCATTTCTCTCGTGGCATATCCTTCTTCTTCCATGGCATTGAGAACAACGCGCATACGTTGAATGGCACCTTTGGGATTATGCAGCGGCGACAAACGCGATGGCGCCTGCATTAAACCCGCGAGCATCGCAGCCTCTTTAATCCCTAAATCTTGAGGATTTTTATTAAAATAAATCTTTGCCGCGCTATCCAAACCATATGCTCCTGCGCCAAAGTAAACGTGGTTCATATATGCGGATAAAATTTCTTCTTTTGAATATTTCCATTCAATCCAAAGCGAGAGCATCGCTTCTTGTATCTTGCGCTTTAATGTTCGCTCTGGGGTGAAGAAAAGATTTTTTGCCAATTGCTGCGTTATTGTTGACCCACCTTGAACAATTCCGCCCGCTCTGACATTCGTAACCATCGCGCGCGTTAAACCAATCATATCAATCCCAAAATGCGAGTAAAAACGTCTGTCCTCAATTGCAATAAAGGCATTGGGGATATGTTGCGGGAGGTCTTCAACACGGACGTTGGGGCCCCGCAAATGGCCATAGGCTGCTAATTCTGTCGTTCCATCATGGGCATATACGCGGATAATCCGATCGTGCTTATTTTCCACCCCTTTGGCAATGCGTGGCAGGTCCTTTCCATACCACGCCAAAACAATAAACAGTGCGATACAGCCCCATATAGTGGCTACGGTAACCCACCGGAACAAAGTTCGTTTCAAACCGACTTTTTTGCTCTTAGCAGTTGTCTTCTTTTTCGACTTTGTAGGCGTTTTTTTCTTGGGAGGTGTTTTTTTCTTTGCCATGGCCTATCATAAAGCCTAATTCATAAGTGAAAATCAAGTAGAAAGGTACAATATGCGGGCACAAACAATGGCATTACTTTTGGGATATTTAGGCCTCATTCCCTTTGTCGCGCCGGCTTTACTGATTTGGTTTTTAGATGAACAAACTGCGTTACTGTTGTCCACGGTTCAAATTGTCTATGCTGCTTTAATTATTTCTTTTATGGGGGGTGTGCATTGGGGCTATGCTGTTAAGCAAGGGGACAACGCACGCTATTGGCAATTTCTCATCAGCG
>CAJXOI010000110.1 GCA_913057885.1 uncultured Micavibrio sp. | reverse complement strand
CTGTTCTTGGCCAATCCGAATAAATTCATCAATATAAAATTGATAGTTCGTGAATATGACATAGTTTTGAAAATGAATCGCGCTTGTTCCCGTATAATGCTTTAAGCGCGAAATACTGAGATCAACCCGCGGTGCGGTAAAAAGAGACAATATCATCGGATCCCCGTTTTGACCTTCATACCGGCAATTCGCAATTTCATCATCCATTATTGATAAATCGGGCTGATCAAAAATAGTTGAAAACGCATCCATCGCCTCTGTCGTTAGTTCTTCTTCGAGATGATAAGCCTCTCCCAAAGCAAAGTGGATGGGGATTGGTGTTGAAGAATATCCAATTTCAACCTTGCCGCCATGGTTATTCAGCAAAAGACGAATTTGCTCCTTATAATATGCCTCAAAAATGTCCGGGCGGGTTAGTGTGACAGCATACGTACCTGGGCGGGGAACAAAACCATACGACAAACGGCTATCGTTACGCCCCATGGTCTTTGGCGTAAGCCTAAGCTCCGGATAGAAAGCGGTGACCTTCTTTTTGGGTATTTTTCCGTCGGCAAATCCCTCGAACTCTGTCCTGAGATAATCTATTGATTTGGAATATAACCTTTGTATCTCTTTTAAGGCTGCGTCTGGTGTTTTATAGGATTTATAGTTCATAGGTATTATTTTAGTACTTTTCGCATCAGAAGTCTCAATTTTTCCGCTGCCTCGCTGTCATTCGTGAAGTAATATGCCGCGTAAAGAAGGGCACCGGCACATAAGGTAAATATGGCACCATCAACAACATATTGAGTCATTCCGATATCAATTTTACGCGTAATCAACGAGATAACATACCCAAAGAGGCCTAGCCCTATCGCAACATTAAATCCTGTAATGATTTTAGGGGAATTATAGCGCTTTCGTAAGGCGTTGTTAAAATAAACATAGCAGCCTTCTTCTATATTTGCGACACAAGCAACATCGCGCCCGCTCATCACAACAAAAACATCTTGGTCTTCCTTGAATCCTACTGCCTCTACATCAACTGGACAACGTACCAATCTGCCTGGACTGATCATAATTGAGACCATTTTTAATCGGGATGAATCCGCCTTTATTTTTTGTCCGCCAACAGTTTCATAACCTCCTGGGCGTTCATAATCATCATATCCATCTGTCAATTCAGGACTAAAATCCTCAATCGTCATTATTTTGAGTTTAAACGTCGCAAAAGACGCCATATTTTTACCATCCCCTGTTTATATCAAAAATGAAACTATACCTCTGTTTTTAAAAAACCACCAGATTGCATCCCCCATAAAGCCGCATAATGTCCTTTTTTCCTTAAAAGCTGTTGATGCGTTCCATCTTCTATAATCATACCACCATCCATCACAATCAATCTATCCAAATGCGCAATCGTTGATAAACGGTGTGCGATTGCAATCACGGTTTTATTATCCATTAAATGTTTTAAAGAATCCTGAATAAGCTTTTCACTCTCGGAATCGAGGGCACTCGTTGCCTCATCAAGTATTAGAATAGGGGCATCTTTAAGTATCGCCCTTGCAATTGCAATCCGCTGGCGCTGACCGCCAGAGAGCTTTACACCCCTCTCGCCCACCATTGTATGATAACCATCAGGTAGATCAGAAATGAATTCATGTGCATGCGCCTTTTTCGCAGCCTCTATCACCTCGGCGTCTGTGGCGTCCAAACGCCCATATCGAATATTATCCATCAATGATCTGTGAAACATATCCGTAGTTTGCGGAATAATTGCAATTTGCTCACGCAGGGATTGCTTGGAACATCTATAAATGCTTTGTCCGTCGATCAAGACATCGCCCTTTTCAATTTCAAATAATCTGAACAGAATTTGTGTGAGGGTTGTTTTTCCAACACCGCTTCGCCCCACAAGACCGATTTTTTGCCCTGCGGGGATTTTAAGATTCAATTGCTCAAAGACGCTGTTATCGCCGTATCGAAAATCGACATTATAAATATTAATCGCACCCTCTGTAACCTTTAACTTTTTCTTTGCCTTTTCAGTTTTTTCAATATCTTTAGAAAAGATAGCCTCCATCCCCTCTTTGACCTGCCCAAAATTTTCGAACAGACCCATCATCATGTCGGACACCCACCACGATTGGTTCATCAACCGCAACATTAACGGAAGAACCATTGCCACTTCACCCAATGATAATTCGTCTGCCTGCCATTCAATCACCGCCAGATAAAAGACCGCCGCGATAAACGCCACGGAAATCACTTCTAGCCAAATATACATATGATTGATTGTATGCCATATGGTTACGCCAGATCTTGCTGATGTCTTAAGCTTTTTGACCAGCATTTTGTCTTCGTATCTTTGTCGTCCGAAAAACAAAACACTTAGAACATTATTGAGGCTATCAACATATTGCCCACGAACATGCGATAAATCGTCATACATCGCCGAAGACGCGGCAATAATTTTGGGAATGAAAAAGTATAATAAAACTACATAGGCAATAAACCAGATCAAAGCACAAATCGTAAAAATCCAATCCACCATGGCAAACAACGCCAATCCCACAACGAATTGCATAAAGACAAAGCCAAAGCTCATCATGATCGTGAAAACAATACTCAAGATAGCATAAGGTGTTTCCAAAACCTTGCTGGAGATACGCCCGGCAAACTCATCTTGAAAATATTGGTAACGATGATGATACATATATAAGGAAACCTGGCGCCGCATCATATTCATGAACGGCATACGCACCTCAGCCATGAAGGCGGTTGCAATCCGCGCAGTGATAGGTTGCATAAATAGAAATAGACCAATAAATCCCCATAAAACCCAACCGAATTCTTCCCATATCGTTTGGGGGGCATCCACTGCCTGGAAAGAATCAACCATGACTTTTATAAAATAGGGACCCAAAGCCTCCAATCCGCTTGAAAAAAGTTGAATCGCCGCAATAATCAAAAATGGCCATTTGACCTGCCGCACGAAATACCAGATGAACGCCCACATGCCAGTGGTCGGCATGTCGCTTATGTCACGGTCTTTGGGAAGCTGATCCGCGGTAACGATATTTCTGAAGGGGTTATACATCCCTTGTCATAGCAAAACTTGAAAAAATTTTAAACTGAAAATGTTTCGCCGATTTCTGGCAATTTTAGAGAGAAACCATTTTGTTTGAATTCCTCTATAGCCGCCTCGTGATCAATCTCAATCGGTGGGAATGTATCATAATGCATCCCTACAATTTTATTGGTCCCTACGAATTCAGCCGCGCGAATAGCGTCCTTTGTTCCCATCGTGAAATGGTCTCCAATGCACAATATTGCAAAGCAAATACATTCACTTTGCCCGATCAGTTGCATATCGGTATGCAGAGCAGTATCACCAGAATAAAAGAATGCCTTATTTTTACCTTTGACAACAAATCCCGCAGGCTGTCCCGCGTAAGACCCGTCCGGAAAGGATGAAGTATGAACGGCATTTGTCATTTTAACTTTTACCCCTCTGCAATCAACAGTGCCGCCATGATTCATTGGAATTGCATTGTCTATGCCTTGCCCTTGATACCACGAGGCAATCTCAAAATTAGAAACAATTGGTGCCCCTGATTGTTTGGCAATATTTTCGGCATCCAAGATATGGTCCTGATGACCGTGAGACAATAAAATATAATCAGGTTTGATGGCAGCAATATCAATTGAGGCCGCCGCCTCATTACCGCTTATAAACGGATCAAATAAAAGCTTTACATCATCTATTTCTACCATAAAACATGAATGTCCGTAATATGTAATATCTATCATGATAACCCCACTAGTGATTTTGCATAGCTTTCCGCCGTGAATGGTTGCAGATCATTTATTCCCTCTCCCACTCCAACAGCATGAACAGGAAGACCAAATTCATCCGCTAAAGCTACAACGATGCCGCCTTTGGCCGATCCATCCAATTTTGTGACAATTAAACCAGATATATTAACCAACTCTCTGAATGTTTCGACTTGTGCCATTGCGTTTTGCCCTGTCGTTGCGTCCAGAACCAACAAACAACCATGCGGCGCAGTTCCATCTTGTTTTTGTACGACGCGAATAATCTTTTGTAATTCGTCCATCAAATTTTTCTTATTATGCAGGCGTCCTGCGGTATCAATCATCAACACATCAATTGCTTCGATTTTCGCCCGCTCCATCGCCTGATAGGCCACTGCCGCAGGGTCGGCACCAACATCGCCTGTGACAACAGGGCAATGATTACGCTTTCCCCATTCCTCAAGCTGCTCTACGGCTGCCGCTCGAAATGTATCAGCAGCGCACATCATCACCTTCTTGCCATCTTTAATATATTGCGCAGCCATCTTGCCGATGGTTGTCGTTTTTCCAACGCCGTTGACCCCTGTCATCACAATCACAGTCGGTTTATGATCGACAT
>CAJXOI010000109.1 GCA_913057885.1 uncultured Micavibrio sp. | reverse complement strand
TTGGTGTATTCGCCGCGCACCGTGTGGCCGGGGCCCTTGGGCGCCATCATGATGACATCGACGCCCGGCTTCGGCTCGATCAGGCCGAAATGCACGTTCAGACCATGGGCAAAGGCGATCGCGGCCTCGGCCATTTTGGGGTCGGTTTTAACGGGCAGGGTGAATAAAATATCTTCGGCCAGTTCATATAGACCAAGCTCCACCAAAGCCACAGCCTTTCCACCCACAGGGTGTGTATACAGCCTATCTTTGTGCCGGTTAGTATATTGTGGCATGGTCCAGTTAAAATCAAAGCCATATCCCAATGCCTTTGTCGCGATCAAACCGTAAAAGGTCCGTTGATTGCGTACCGCCATGGCCAGAAGGGGGCTGACCTCGCGGAATAATTTTGCCCGTGTTGCAGCCCGCGCCCCCCAATAAGATGCCGCCGCAGTCATCCATGGCGAGGCATAGGGCGCATTGGCGGCAATGGTGAAATAGCGTGTCGCATCCACCATATCGCCGCGCATCCATGACCCCAACCCCAAAACCCATCCTGCAAGGGGGGCTTGTTCCGATGCCTTTAACGCGCGTTCCGCCGTACGCCGTGCCTTTTCAGGGCGGTCCAGATAAAGGTAACGCGCTGCGATTTCAGCCAAAATCTGTGATTTATCTATGGGATCGATATAGGCCTGAACACGATGGTTATTAAAATAGGATAAGGCCGCCGTCGCCGCAGAGCGGTTGAGGTATCGCGCGATCTCCTGTTTCACAAGGCGAAGCTCATACCGTTGCCCACCAGTATATTTTTCAGAGATATATTTCGACCCCTTGGCGAAATAGCGAAGATCATCCATGGTTCCTTGGATTTGTGACCTTTGACGTGGTAGGGCCTTTCCATCACGGGTGGCGTAAACATATTCTATCAAGATTGGGTTATCAATTTTTTCAATCAATTGATTGGCCTGCCGAATATCGTCCTGTTCGATTAAGCGAAAAACCTCGCGATACAAATCAGCCTCGCTATTTGTCAAGGGCATCACCGCTTTGACAGGGGGATTTTCTTCTAGAGAAAAAGAAGGATCTTCGTTTGGATGGGGGGGGATAACAATCAGCTCTTCTTGTTTGACAGGCTTGGGCGTCGGAATAGGGGTGGCGTATGCCGTTGTAGACATCCCAAATATCATCAAACATAGAATGATCATGAGACTATGCATTTTGCATTGCCTCCTGCAACATTAACATATCTTGCCACACCTTTTTCTTTTGCAACGGGGTACGGAGGAGGAAAGCAGGGTGGTACGTCGCAATCGCTTTGCGCCCGTTCACATCATGAACTTCACCGCGCAGGCGTGAAATAGACTCTTTCGAATCTAGCAATGTTTGCGCGGCAACACCGCCGCATAGGACAAGCATATCTGGATTTACCAATTCGATATGTTTCATGATAAATGGTTTGGCAATATCCATTTCTTCGGATGTGGGGGTGCGGTTCCCGGGCGGCCTCCAATTCAGGATATTCGTGATATAAAGGGACTCTTGCCTGTTCAAATCAATACAGGCAAAAATTTTGTCCAATAATTGCCCCGACACACCTACAAACGGTAATCCTTGACGATCTTCATCCGCGCCGGGAGCTTCGCCAATCACCATAATTTTGGCATCGGGGGTACCATCGGCAAAGACAATTTGTGTTGCAGTTTTCTTAATAGATAGGCCATCAAAGGCCTGTATGGCGGATTTTAATTCCTCAAGCGTGTTGCAGTTATAGGCAATCGCTTCGGCTTCTTTTATAATATCGCTATGCATTTTGAGACCAACAGAATTGTCTTCCTTAGCGGAACGAAGTGAAGTCGAAGGATCGTGCTTTTCAGTATTAGGCACAGATCCCTGGGCGAAGTCTGTACTCTGCGAAGGCAAGGTGCTCGGGATGACGAAATCGGATAGGTTCTCAAACCGATTATTAGGTGTGTCTTGCAAGGCGATTGTGACGCCTGCGTCCACTAAAAATTCAAGGGCTTGAGAGTAAGGGTTTTGCATCAACTCTTTTTTAAAATTTCGAATGGTATATTGTTACATAAGGTATAAAGAATATTGGTCAAAAATAAAGGGAAGAAGTGAAAATGCGCACAGATCGTGAATCAATGGAAATGGACGTTGTGATTGTCGGGGCGGGGCCTGCGGGTTTGTCATGTGCGATACGGTTAAAACAACTCAATCCCGACATCAATGTGTGTGTTCTGGAAAAGGGGTCGGAAGTTGGCGCGCATTTGTTGTCAGGCGCGGTTTTGGAACCGCGCGCGCTTGATGAACTTATTCCTGATTGGAAAGAAAAAGGTGCGCCCATAACCGTTAAGGCTGGTAAAGACAAATTCCTGTTTTTAACAAAAAACAAATCATTCCGTCTGCCGACCCCGCCGCAAATGCACAATAAAGGAAACTATGTGATTTCTCTTTCGCAACTGGGTCGGTGGATGGCGGAACAGGCCGAAGGCTTGGGCGTTGAAATTTACCCTGGTTTTGCCGCAGCAGAAGTGTTGTATCACGATGACGGATCGGTCAAAGGCGTCGCTACAGGGGATATGGGCATCAATAAAGAAGGCGAGAAAACAGAGATGTTCGAGCCGGGGATGGAACTTCATGCCAAAGTGACAATTTTTGCCGAGGGATGCCATGGGTCATTGACTAAAGAATTGATTGAAAAATTTGATTTACGGGCGAATTCCGACCCGCAAACTTATGCGCTGGGCGTTAAAGAAGTGTGGGAAATTGACCCCGTAAAACATGATGAAGGTGCAGTATTACACAGCGTTGGATGGCCAATGGATTCCAAAACCTATGGTGGGTCGTGGATTTATCACATGGATCAAAACCGTGTCAGCATCGGGTTTGTGACAGCATTAGACTATAAAAATCCATACTTGTCACCATTTGAGGAAATGCAACGATTTAAAACCCACCCTTCCATCAGACCATTATTGGAAGGTGGAAAACGCATTGCATACGGTGCGCGGGCGTTAGTTGAAGGTGGGTATCAATCATTGCCAAAACTCACCTTCCCGGGTGGACTTTTGATCGGTGATACGGCCGGATTTTTGAATGTGCCTAAAATCAAGGGGAATCATTGCGCCATGAAAACAGGGATGCTCGCCGCCGAAGCCGTAGCCGAGTCCGAATTAAAAGATGGGATTGAGCTGACATCCTACATGGATAAATTTAAATCATCATGGGTTCATAAGGAACTTTATAAGGTGCGGAATATCCGCCCCGGATTTCACAGGGGATTTTGGTTTGGGTTTTTTCATGCTGCGTTTCAAACGCTGGGTGGGTGGATGTTGCCCTATACATTGAAAAATCATGCTGACCATGCCCAAACAGGGTTGGCCGAAGATTATGACCCGATAGACTATCCAAAACCTGATGGTGTTTTGACTTTTGATCGTTTGTCATCAGTATTTATTTCGGATACGGCACATGAAGAAGACCAGCCAAGCCATTTGAAATTAAAAGACGCGTCCGTGCCGATTGGTGTGAATTTACCTAAATATGCAGAACCGGCACAGCGATATTGCCCCGCCGCAGTGTACGAGGTGGTTGACAATCAATTTGTGATCAACGCGCAAAATTGTGTGCATTGCAAAACCTGCGACATCAAAGACCCATCGCAAAACATCCATTGGACCGTTCCCCAGGGTGGCGGCGGGCCGAATTACTCGATGTTATAAAATAGTTGTTGATTTTCATAATTTGATTGCTTATCACTGAAATATGGAAAAATTTTCGGTGATCATTGATTATATTTCGTATGGCGATGATATGATGGAGCGAATACATCCTAAGCCAGATGATTGGGGTGAAATCGCAGAAAATATTTATATATCTGGATATGAAAAAGAGACATTTAAACATCTGGGCTTTTATATTGGTCGTAAAGATTTTGCCAAATTGGAAAATAGAAATCTCATAACAGAAGGGTCTGCAATTTCTGTGGTTGTGTGTGAAGCAGAGAAGGTCTCTTATGGATACGACCATGTGCTTTTAGAAGTGGCTCCGTCTAACTATCATGACTTAAACGTGCAAGTTTCGGAATTTCCTAAAGTGCTTCTAGGTAAAGATCCCATCACAGAGACTTATACTTTTAGAGGGAAACTTATTGGTGGAGCTGACGCGGGAAAAAAAGTTGAAGTCCAATTATCTAAGGATGCTTGTCATGATTTTACATTTCCTATTAGAAAGTGTGAATCATTCAATCGTCTCAGAGTTTTGCAAGAAGAAGACGCGAGACTTTTCCCTGTGGAAGGTGATGCTTTAACATTCAAAAGCTGCTCTCAAATTGATGATGGCATTTATGAAAGTATGGGATGGTTTCAGCCGCTGTGTTTTGATGCGGAAGCCACTTTGCTTTCCACAAAATATTTTTACCAGGATGATAGGTTTAAAAA
>CAJXOI010000108.1 GCA_913057885.1 uncultured Micavibrio sp. | reverse complement strand
ATATCGAAACAGTATGGGGACGTGGATACGTTTTACGTGACCCTAGTGCCGAAGGCAAGGAAGCCGCAAGCGCTTAAATAACAATACTTATCAACTATACTTATCAAATTATTATTTCTTCAAATCAATAACCAGGCGGTTAGGGTTTGACAGAGAGAATGTTTTTATGTCGGATGTATTTTTCACTGCTATGGCAATAATTGTCCCATTATTACTCGATTTCGCCTCATAACCGTCTATTTGTGATAGTCTATAAGTTCGGCTACGTGTCGTTGACCATGGCGTATCTGGCATAGTTATTGTCAGAACCCCTGCTTCCTGGTCAAAATTAACTGAATGTTTTGTTGACCCCTTAATATCAAAAACTATTCGTGTTTTATCACTATGCGCGCCAATACGCACAGTATTAACACCGTCTTTGGATAGAATTTGGCTCGTAGCATTAGACACTGGCTTGTTCTGTGCAACCTTCTGTCGTTGAGGTTGTTTTGTTACAACTTCACGTTCAGGAACCGGTAAAATAACCTGAGGTTTATCATTGGCTGTCATGGCTTCCTGATTATACCCTTGGATTACATTTTGAATTTGATTTAACCGCGAAATCATAGCGTCGATTTGCCCTTCAATCGCCATAGCTTCCTTCATCAATTCTTCAACATTACGGTTCAGTAACGCTGTATTTACGCCGCGAGCATCAGCCACGGGTAGTTTTTCAACCTGAGTCGAACCAATGTCCGGCGACTGTTCTGAAAATGAACAGGACCCTAATAATAATGCTAAAAAAAGAAACGAGAACCGCAATCCCATATGAGATAGTTCATATGAGTCATGCTGTTGAAGCAAATGTTATTTCCCACAAAAAAATAGACTATGGATAGTTTTGGAAATTATTTTTCGTTTTTTCGTCTATTTTTACGGTCTGGCAGCTCTCTTCCCCAGTGGAACTTGGGAATGAAATATGTTGGCTCAACACCATAGTTCTTGCCCAGAACTTTCAACATCTTGTGAATATCAGAACGATTTTGCACCTTGGCAAAGGACCCTTTATGCACCCCGTTGGCAATAAGGGCACAATCCATATCTAGATATTTTGCACCACGAATGTCATTTGCCAAACTGTCACCAATCACACAGACCTGTGACGGGTATAGATCATGAAATAATGTTAAGGCATATTGGAAAATTGATGGAAACGGTTTCCCGATATAGGTTACAACGCCTCCGCATTCTTCATATCTACGGGCAATTTCTCCACTTCCCGTATAATCTTGATTATCAATTGTAATTGTTTTTTCTGGGTTAGCACAAATCATCCGCATATGTCGGCGTGAGGCTTCCTTCAAAAGAGGCTCGTAATAATTTTCCATGGTTTTACGTGGTACGTCAGACCCGGTTAACAAGATAAAATCGGCCTCCTGAATATCATCAGTCATAGCCAAATCATCTAAATCATTAGTTAATGATAAATCATCCAATCGGTTCATTAAGAAATATTTTTCGCCCAGATTTTGAAATTGTGCCTGATTTCGTTCGCTTAGTGACCGCCAAGTTGTTTCCGCTGATGTCACAACATGATCAAACAGTTTTTTATCAATCCCCAGTTTTTTTAGTCGTGCCTCATTATCATCAGCGCGTTTACCGGAATTGGAAATAAGTATGATTTGTTTTCCCCGTTTTTTAAGGTTTTCAAGCGTCGCGATCACATTATCAAAAACATGCGTTCCGTTATGAAGTGTTCCCCATTGATCAATCAAAAACCCGCCATAGCTGTCCGATATATCGGAAATACCCTCGCAAATTTTAACTTGATCCACCATTGAACTCTTTAACTCCTTCCTCAAAAAGTATAAAGAGATTTTGGAAATGGTGAAGAGGATATGTGCCCCTTAAGCGGCTTTTTTCTCTTTTCCAATCGTGTTTTGCAAGAAAGAGTATATTTTTCCGACATCTGATGCGGCAAAAGTCGTACCCAATACCGCGCCACGATCAACAGTGTCTGTTTGCAGAAGTATATCTTCAAATTGCCTCATAAATTTTTGAACATAGGTTCTGAATTCATTATCATCAGCAAACTTCGTGCGGATTTTATCTGCGGGTAATTCTTCCAATCGCCTTGCCAGCTTTGTTGTGAAAAGCGCAACGTCACCTTTTTGATATGACTTCCAATCTTTATCTTGAATTTCACCATCAAGCGTACGAACAAAGTCGATCGAGAGTGAATGCAACGATTCCAAAACAAATCGCGCAGAGTTCAAAAAGTTATCGCGCCCTGCTCGCAATTCTGTTTTTTCGATTTGCTGTGCCCGTTCAACGGCCGCACGAGACGCCTTAAGCAGGTTGTCTGATTGGTTGGCAAAAATTTCGGAGGCATGTTCTGCTGCTTCTGCAGATTTCGCAACGGCCGTTACAAAGCGACCTGATTGATCGTAGAGCGATTGGTTTGTCTCTGAAATATAACTCACAACTGATTTTGTCTTTGTATTCACACTATCCATCGTGTTCATCAATGTCGACATTGATCGGCCGATCGACAAAGCAGCTTCATCACTTTTTTCCGCGACAGCCTGAACCTGATCACGCATATTATCGACATGTGTTTTGCTTTGTTTAATCACAGATTGCATCATTGAATCGATTTCTTTTGATTTAATGGATAATGAATCCGATGTTTTACGAAGGTTTGATAAGGCCTCGTCACTATTTTCATTTAGTGTATGCATCTGTTTTGAAATTATGTTCACAGTATCCTTTGTAATTTCGGCTACGTTTAATGACGCCTGTTTCAACTCGTACGCTTTGACGTATGCTTCCTCCCCCGCAGCGGCAAAACTATTCAGGATTTGATCTGCATTTTCTGAAATTTTATTAGCACGGTCGTTGAAACTGACACCCGCATTTTCAATTTGGGTCACCGCCTCGGCAACAGAAACCGATAATTCATGGAACTGCTCGTTAATCAATTTTTGAATATTTTCGATCTTCAATACGGATTGATCCGTCAGAATGTGAATATCCGTGGATTGTGCCTCCATCGACCCGGTTAATTCGTGTATTCGATCATTGGCCTTGGACGCAGCAAACTCAATATAATCAAGCTTTTCTTTAAGGTTCTGAGTGGAGTCTTTCATGATGACTGACACCTCGTGCGACCCTTGCCTCATTTGACTAAGGCGTTTATCAAATTCAACGCCGCAATTTTCAAACCTTGATAAAGCTTCATCCGAAATCTGAGCATAGTTTGTTCGGAGTTCATTCATGCGCTCAAGTGCTTTTTCACAATTGAACTCAACACGGTCATATAATGGTAGTATCCGCTCGCATGATGTTACAAGCCCCATCCCAGCATTTTTAATAACTTCTTCTGTTTTTAGAATTTTATCTTCTAAAATTTCAGTTGTGTCTATAAGTGACGCCTTCGAGGCATTCACAGCATTTTCAGTCGCAGACGAGGCATCTAACAAACGATGAAGTGATGTTTCAATAACATCATTCGCCTGCGTCATATTATCGAGCATATGTCCCGATGTTTTGGATAACGTGCCCGAATGCGCATTAATGGTTTTCATAAACCTTTCCATTTCGCTGAGGCTGGTTTCAATCGTATCACTCAGATTGGATTTATTGTCAGCCAATTCTTTATTTAAAGATTTTGATTGCGCAACGACCTGACCAGACAATGTCGAGATTTCGTTAGTCTGTTCCTTCAGCGATTTTCTGATAATTTCAACGGAATCAGTTGCTTTTTGACTTGCCTGTTTTAAATCCTCGATACGACGATCCAACGTATCCCGAATTTGTTCGTGACGGCCATCGGCATCGGCAATGGCAATCCCCACTTGGCGCAACGGTTCGTCTAATGCCATTGTGACGGATTTCACAGATTCAGCCAGAGACACCGCCGTCATTTCAAGGCGCTCGCTTTGGCCATCAACGGCATTTGTTAATTGATTAACATGGCCTTGCGCGGTTGTGGATGCCTTTTCAATTTGTTCGCGACTTCTTTCCAATAACTCGACCATCGCTTCAACAGAGACTGCATTTCCTTGCCCCGTCTCTTTAAGTTGCTGAACATGGCTTATAGTGGCTTCGATCAGAGATTCTGCCTCATTGATAGCGTCCTTGGTGGTTTTGTTCAATGTTTCGACTCCACGCCTTATGGATTCAGAAACTTGAACGGATCCCTGCATGGCAGCATCCATTCCTTCACTGAGACGGTGACTTGCAATTTCACTGACCTCATCAATACGATCAATCTGCCCGGCCAAACCGTCCAAGGCTTTTGATATCAATTCCGCTTTTTCAGACAATTTATCGCCGGTTGATTCAGCTCGTGATACAATATCATCCGCAGAATCATTCAAATATTTCACGGATGAGGTCACAGCATCACCAATCGTTTTAGCCTTAGTTTCCATCATATTCGTTGTTTCATCC
>CAJXOI010000107.1 GCA_913057885.1 uncultured Micavibrio sp. | reverse complement strand
TGCCATTGCTGAGCGGGCCCAAGCCGAGGCTAATCATGAAGTTTCCACCGTTTATGCCGGGGAAGAATTATTATTCGGGCCTGACTACCTGATCCCGAAACCGTTTGATCCTCGTTTGATTTCAAAATTGCCAATCGCGGTTGCTAAGGCCGCAATGGATAGTGGCGTTGCACAAAAACCAATTCAGGATTTCGAGGCCTATGAAAGGCAGCTTCAGCAATATTACTATCGATCCAACCTTGTGATGGGGCCAATTTTTGATAACGCCAAACAACATCCTAAACGCGTTGTCTTTGCCGAGGGTGAGGAAGAGCGTGTCTTGAGCGCCGTACAAACCGTCTTGGACGAGGGTGTCGCCAAACCAATTTTGATTGGACGTCGTCGTGTGATTGAGGCTCGCATTAAAAAGCTACATCTCCGTTTTAAGCTGGATGATCAAGTTGAGATTTGTGACCCCGAAGATGACCCGCGTTACAAGGATT
Organism: uncultured Micavibrio sp.; assembly: GCA_913057885.1. Classification (GTDB taxonomy): domain Bacteria; phylum Pseudomonadota; class Alphaproteobacteria; order Micavibrionales; family UBA1664; genus UBA1664. Next base: position 3,954 of record CAJXOI010000107.1, on the reverse strand, counting down.
ATTGGACACATTATCATCAGATTATGGAACGTCGCGGCGTCACCCCAAACGTCGCAAAGACATTGGTTCGAACAAGCAACACCGTGATTGCCGCATTGATGGTTGAACGAGGCGAAGCAGACTCCGTTATTTGCGGTGTTATGGGGCAATATGTTTATCACCTTCGCCATCTAAGGCAAATAATCGGTTTGAAGGATGGTGTTGATAAACCCTCGGCATTGGTTGGCCTTATTATGAGTAAAGGGAATTTATTTATCACGGATACGCATGTCAATCCCGATCCATCGCCAGAGGAACTAACTGAAATGACTTTGCTTGCTGCAGAGGAAATGCAAAAATTCGGGATTGAGCCCAATATCGCTCTTGTATCCCACTCTAATTTCGGAACAAGCCCTCTCCCCTCCGCCAAGAAAATGCGAGAGGCTCTAAAAATGATCAAAGATCGTAATCCTGATCTTAATATTGAAGGGGAAATGCATGCCGATTCTGCACTATCTGAATCTATTCGAAATACGATGATGCCTAATGCCAATATGAGTGGTGTTGCCAATTTATTGGTCATGCCTACTGTCGAGGCTGCCAACATTACATATAACACTGTCAAAGTGATGAATGATGCCACTGTTGTTGGGCCAATCCTGTTGGGGATGAAAAAACCCGTCCATATATGCACCGCCGCCGCGACACCACGCACATTGGTAAATTTAGCAGCATTAAGCAGTGTAAGCGTATAATTTTTACTTTATGTTAATAATCGTGATCTAAAATTGACCTATTATTAAAAAAAAGTGAGGCATTATGGCTGATAATATTCAAGTTGATGAAAATGGTAACCCTATCCCCCATAGAGAGGATGTTTTAAGAGAAACTGTGCGACAAAATGCACAAAGTGGTCGCCGTGAGCTGCCCCAGAAAGAGACGACAACCCCTTCCGCAAAATCAGGCTTTATGAAAGCAATTCGAGACGGTTTATCTACACTGATGAACGCTGGTTTAGTTGCGGGGGCATTGTACGCCGCGGCGCCTAATAGCGATAGCGCGCCCCCCTCCCAGTCAACGATAACGCAAGACTCGGAAACACCATCTGCGCCTGCAACATCACTAAGACCAAAACCAAAACCTTAAAGTTTCGTCTTAGATGACATCATGATATAAATCATTTATAACCGTGTCATGGTTCAGGACGCGGTAAAAAAAGATGAAAATTTAGAAGACGGTTTCAACACCGCCGCTACGGAACAATTCTCCGACGATGATATCCGCGATATTACCGACGCCCTGCATGAAGGGAATAGCAAACAAGTTAAAGAACTTATTGATGACCTCTCAATCACAGAGTCAGCCGAGTTATTAGCCAAGGTTGTCGCTGATGACCGGCAAGAGCTGATTGATCAATATCTGAAACAGTTTGACTCCGAAACATTTGTTGAACTGGATGATGATCTTCGTAAAAATATACTTGAATCGATGGAACCGAAACAGGTTGCCACTATCGTTTCAGACCTTGATTCCGATGACGCGGTTGATTTGCTCTATAACCTCGACCCTGTTTTTCAAAAGGATGTTATTCGAAAATTATCGGCCAAAAACCGCGCTACGGTCGAAGAAGGCCTAACCTTCCCTGAAGAGTCTGCGGGGCGTTTAATGCAACGCGAATTTGTGGCCATCCCGCAATTTTGGACTATAGGTAAAACTATTGATTACCTCCGTGCCGCGGGAGAAGAATTACCGCAAGAATTTTTCGATATTTTCATTATCGACCCAATGTATCACGTGGTTGGCATTGTGCCACTCAACCAAATTATTCGGACGCAACGTGATGTTAAAGTTGAAAAATTATTGATTGATCAAGATTTGCACATCATCCCCGCGGAATTGGACCAAGAAGACGCCGCTAAAATCTTTAAGGATCATAACATTGTGACCGCCCCCGTGGTTGATGATTCAGGCCGTGTGATCGGTGTGATTACCATTGATGATATTGTGGATGTTATTGAAGAAGAAGCCCAAGAGGACATCTTGCGTTTGGCCGGTGTATCCACAAGCGGAACCGACATGTACCGTGATGTCGTAAACACCACAAAATCGCGATTTACTTGGTTGGCGGTAAACTTGGTTACGGCCATTTTGGCATCGCTTGTGATCGGATTGTTCGACGCAACTATCGAACAAATTGTTGCCCTTGCCGTGTTGATGCCGATTGTGGCATCCATGGGCGGAAATGCTGGAACCCAAACCCTCACGATTGCCGTGCGTGCGCTTGCAACAAATGACCTGTCAAAAACGAATATGATGCGAATGATTGGTAAGGAAACACTGATTGGTATGCTCAATGGCATTGCCTTTGCTGTGATTGTGGGCGTTATCACTCTTTTTTGGTTTCAAACACCATTATTGGCGGGTGTTATTGCCGCGGCAATGATTGTAAACCTGATCGTTGCAGGATTATTCGGCATTGCCATTCCAATTATCCTCAACAATATGAAAATTGACCCTGCTTTGGCCTCGACAGTATTCCTGACCACGGTTACGGACGTTGTTGGATTCTTCGCATTCCTTGGCCTTGCCGCGATTGTTTTGATTTAAGCGTAGGCATTCATCTGATTAAATTCGGGGTCGATGTCAGCCGTGTCTTCTGCGATATCGGGCAACAATGGCACAAATCGCACGGCGAATAATGGCTTTTGCTCAAAACGATCCTCGCCTGTACGTTTGATCACCATCAATGTTTGATCCACATCATTTGCACCAACGGGTGCCGCCATAATTCCGCCAATCGCCAACTGTTCCATCAACCCGCGCGGTAAATCGCCGTGAGCGGCGGCGGTCACAATAATACGATCAAATGGTGCCTGATGAGGCCACCCTTTCATTCCGTCTGCGGATATTGCAGTTATGTTCCTCAACCGCATTTCATCAAACCGTTCTTCAGCCTGTTTTAACAATGGTTTGTGTCGTTCAATTGTATATAGCCTGCGGCATAATTTGGATAGAATCGCTGCTTGATACCCCGACCCTGTCCCAATTTCCAATACCTTATGACGATCGTTTAATTCCAGTGATTGGGTCATTGTTGCAACAACAAGCGGTTGTGAAATTGTCTGTCCCAAACCAATAGGCAAGGCCATGTCTTCATAGGATTGATTTTGAAAAGTCGATGGCACAAAAATTTCACGGGGGATTGTCTCTATCGCCGCCAATGTCCGCGCGCATGTTACGCCCTGGCGGCGTAAATGCATAATCAAGCGCACCTTTTGCGCCTCTAGTCCAGAGAGATTCATCATAGGTTTATTGTGTGTGATTTGCGAAGGTCGGGCAATCAAATTGCCTCAAGCTTATCAAAATAATTTAACCCCTTATCCAGAGACGCCATTGTCGCCGCCATGTCGACCGTATCATCATTAATCCAGCACCTTAAGGTTTTAAAATAAACACCTGTGAGGACAATTGATAAGGCAGGCTTTTTCCATCCAGATACATTGATTTTTGCCAAATCCATCATGGTAGACATTGACCTGCATAAAAACGGAAGGGATCCAATCGCCTCTTGCGGGTTGAGAGTAACGCTATCCAAAATCGAAATCACGGCATCACGGTTTTCATTTAAAATATCAAATCGTTCCATGATGATATCAAAGATGGCATCGCGCGAATTTTCGCCCCCTGCCTCACCATCAAATATTTCCTTTAACCGCATATCAATCCGCCTTGCATAGGCGGACAATATGTCTGTCTTATCTGAAAACAAAATCGACACATCCTCGATGGGATAACCGCTCTGATCTACAATTTCGTCAAACGCGATCTCACACCAACGGCGATCCGATGCCATATCCAAAGAGGTTTGGATAACTTTATCTTTGAAATCAAGGATGTCTTGCGCCGATGCCATAGCCATGCCACATATATAGTTAAAAATAACAATAAAGGAAAGCCATTCATCATGTCAGTTTA
>CAJXOI010000106.1 GCA_913057885.1 uncultured Micavibrio sp. | reverse complement strand
CCCCGAAACCACCACGCGACATTACCGTTGTTCCACGTGACATCGTTGCCGCAGATTGCGGATGTCTTAAAGACGACGGACGCAAGCTTTGTCCTGCATTGCTAAAAGCGCTCGCAGCAACAGTCTGACCACTAAGTGACCGATAACCCGAACTGGATGTTGAATAAACAGGTGTGCGATATACCCCTGCATTGTTATTGCCGACTAAATATCCCGCGATAAAAGGAACAATGAAAGATCCTCCATCATGGCCTGCATATTGTGCACCACCGACTTCTTGCTCTAACGGACCACATTGACCTTCGCCAAAGTCCACCTCACAATCAGCAACATCTTCATACCTTGGGGCCAATTCAGCATGTGCAGATAACGTCTCTTGCCAACTAACGCGGCAAAAACCATCATCATAGACATTCGCATTAAGGCATTCATCAACAGATTGGTATGCATGGACTTGAACGGGGTCTTCTTGTTGACAACCCGACAACACAAAACACGCTGTCAAACCTGCTGCCCCACCGACAAGGCGTGTTGTTACCGATTGAGATTTTCTGCTAGACATTGGTTACCCTTTCTATACTCAAAACTATATAATTTGGTCAAAATATCTGATCGAGGTTCAAAAGCAATTAAAGGCAGCACCTCAAAGATATTATGTTTATAATAATTTTAGTTTTAATGATACAATTTAAGGAAGTCAATTGTTAACGTGAATCTGCGGAGCATAAAAATGGTGGGTGGTAACGGGCTCGAACCGCTGACCCCCTCGGTGTAAACGAGATGCTCTACCAACTGAGCTAACCACCCACAAAGAAGTCTGTCGAGGTTTTACCCTACCCCGCATCGAAAATCAATCTCTAAAACATAAAAAAACGACCATGAAGCCATGGTCGCCTTAAATTCATAAAAAAAACGCTGACAATTACTTGTTAACAGCGTCTTTCAAAGCCTTACCAGCAACAAATTTAGCTTGCTTAGAAGCAGGAATTTTAATCGCTTCGCCTGTGCGTGGGTTACGACCTGTTGTCGCAGCGCGCTTTGATACTTTGAATGTACCAAAACCGATCAATTTAACTTCGTCGCCTTTTTTCAAAGCTGCTGTTACAGCCTCGATAGTTGCGTTCAAAGCGTCTTCGGCTTTAGTTTTTGATAGGTCTGCTTTTTTAGCAATTGTGTCAATCAATTCACTTTTGTTCATAATATACCCCTTAAGGTTAAAAGTTTAATTTAAACAAGACAAAATAATTTGCCATTCCAAACTCCCAAAAATCCGTTAAATCCAGACCCTCCAACAGTTTGGAACGATATAATCTTTACTCTTCAAACCTTTAATGTCAATGACGAATTACGTCAGAATCCTTATTTTCTGCGGCTTTTTGACTTGACACAGTGCTATCCTGTTGATTTTCCACAGAAAGCGGTTTTAATTTTTTTATCAAAGAATGGCTTAAAACCTCGGAAATCCCTTTTACGGGAATGATTTCAAGGCCTTTTTTGACATTATCCGGAATATCAGCGAGGTCTTTCGCGTTCTCTTCGGGAATCAAAACAGTTTTAATTCCACCGCGCAGAGCCGCCAATAATTTTTCCTTAAGACCGCCAATCGCCGTCACGTATCCGCGTAAATTGACCTCCCCCGTCATGGCAATATCACGCCTGATTGGAATATCCGTCAATGAAGACACAATGGCCGTGACCATCGCCGCACCGGCCGAGGGGCCATCCTTTGGCACGGCGCCTTCGGGAACGTGCACGTGAATTGATTTTTCCTTTAAGGCATTATGGTTGATGCCAAATTCATGCGCGCGCGATTTGATCAGCATCTCCGCCACAGTGATCGATTCCTTCATCACGTCCTTAAGGTTTCCAGTGGTTGAAACTTTACCATCTTTACCAGGCATATTCACCGCCTCGATCGATAATAAATCCCCGCCTGTTTCTGTATAGGCCAAACCGGTTACAACGCCGACACGATCTTTTTCATCAACCTCACCAAATTTATGTTTGCGCACGCCAGCATATTTTTCCAATGATTTCGGCGTAATCGAAATCTTGGATTTTTTCTTCATCAAAATATCCTTTATCGCCTTACGACATAAATTCGCGATTTCACGTTCCAAATTACGCACACCAGCCTCACGCGTGTAATAACGAATGAGATCGCGGATCGCCTTGTCAGAGATTTTAAACTCGCCTTTCTTAAGGCCAGCGGCCTTCATTTGTTTATCAAGCAAGTGACGCTTCACAATCTCCAGCTTTTCATCCTCGGTATAGCCCGAAATACGGATAATTTCCATCCGATCCAATAGCGGTTGCGGCATGTTTAGGCTGTTAGCCGTACAGATAAACATCACATCCGAGAGGTCGTAATCGACCTCCATAAAATGGTCATTAAAAGTGTTGTTTTGTTCGGGGTCCAAAACCTCCAACAAGGCCGAGGCCGGGTCACCGCGCCAATCATGCGCCATTTTATCAATTTCATCCAGCAGGAACATCGGGTTTACAACCTCGGCCTTTTTCATACCCTGAATAATTTTACCAGGCATTGATCCGATATAGGTTCGACGGTGACCGCGAATTTCACTTTCGTCCCGCACGCCGCCCAGTGACATACGGACAAATTTGCGGTTTGTCGCCTTAGCAATGGATTGGCCCAAAGATGTTTTTCCCACACCTGGCGGGCCGACAAGGCAGAGAATTGGGCCTTTGACTTTATTCGTCCGTTGTTGAACGGCCAAATACTCTAAAATCCGCTCCTTAACCTTTTCAAGACCATAATGATCTTTATCGAGAATTTTTTCAGCTTTTTTAATGTCTTTATGAATGCGGGATTTTTTACCCCACGGTACAGACAACATCCAATCCAAATAATTTCTTGAGACTGTTGACTCTGCTGACATTGGTGGCATTTGTTTGAGCTTCTTTAGCTCTTTCTCGGCTTTGCCACGGGCTTCCTTAGATAGTTTTGTCTCTTTAATTTTTTCGGCCAATTCATCCAGTTCGCCAACCTCTTCTTCATCGCCGTCATTCAATTCTTTTTGGATGGCCTTTATTTGTTCGTTCAGGTAATATTCGCGTTGTGTCTTTTCCATTTGCTTTTTGACACGGCTGCGAATTTTCTTTTCAACCGATAACACGCCCATTTCCTGTTCCATGAATTGAAAAATACGCTCTAGCCTCTCGGCTGTGCTTTTCATTTCCAATAACTCTTGTTTTTCAGGCAGCTTCAAAACCAGATGAGACGCAATCGTATCCGCCTGTTTATCGATATCGTCAATTTGATTGACCGAAGCAATCACCTCGGGCGGGATTTTTTTATTCAGCTTCACGTACTCTTCAAATTGCTCGGTAACGGCCTTGGCCAAAACCATTAGCTCTTCACTATTGGCGGATTCCGTTTCAACAGGCGTGGATTTCGCCTCGAAAAATTCCTTTCCCTCTGTAAGGGTCTCCACCTTATGACGCTCACCACCCTCAACCAACACTTTGACCGTGCCGTCAGGCAATTTTAGCAATTGCAGAATCGTCCCCATTGTCCCAATATCATATAAGCCTTCGGCAGAAGGGTTGTCATCCGTTGACGATTTTTGGGTCAAAAGCAAAAGGCGTTTGTCTTGCTTCATCGCCTCTTCTAGCGCAGCGACGGATTTCTCTCGCCCGACAAACAAAGGCACGATCATATGCGGGAAAACCACAATATCGCGCAAGGGGAGGACGGGAATTGAATTTAAATCAGTCATAACTTTTTCTTTCGTCTTATCACCTAGATCAAAACACATTTTCTTTCTACCCTATCAATAGGCATAGAAAATTAACTTACTCTTAATATAGATCATTTTTACACATAGGAAAGAGATCACAATATAACTAAGCTGGCCTTATAGTCGCGGCCTTGAGCGCGTCTATACCTTCATCGCCAGGCGTAATAAAAACCTTAGTATCAACTCGTAATCGCCCGTCTTCAGACGCGCTCATCATCTCAAGACGACCGTTAGTGCTACCATTAACCACAGCCAAACTGAATTTTCCATATCTTCTGGATAATTCCACTACCCCGCAAGTGCCCTTACTATTCGTACTGGAAATTCTTCCATAAAGCTCTCGTTTATCTGTATTGGGCACTATTTCTTCTCGTCATCCTTTTTAGGCTTAGGAAGGTCTTCGCGCGTGGCAACCACATGGTCAATCAGGCCGAATTTTTTTGCAGCATCGGCGGACATGAATGTGTCGCGCTCCATCACCTTTTCGATTTCGGTTAATTTCTGACCTGTGTGCCTTACATAAATGTCGTTCAAACGCTTGCGCAATCCAATGATTTCTTTGGCCTGAATTTCAATATCAGTGGCTTGTCCTTGCGCCCCACCAGAGGGTTGGTGCACCATAATCCGAGAATTTGGAAGGGAGAAGCGCATTTCCGGCTCGCCAGCAGTCAAAAGCAGTGATCCAG
>CAJXOI010000105.1 GCA_913057885.1 uncultured Micavibrio sp. | reverse complement strand
TGGGGCAACGATCAATGCTCGTTGGACAAGACCAAGCGTCGAAGTTAGTTCAACGCTGCGGGGGGGGTAATCTTTTTTGGTTGGATCATCTACCTCCAACTTAATTTTTCGCTCCGGATAAAGCGGTGTTAAGTTATCAAAGCCCACACGATGACGCAATTTTTCAGGCGCCTCGTAATTAATGGTATCAACCTTAAGCAGAGCAAAGTAACGCTCATTATGCTTTGGCGCGCGAATTTCCCCTTGAATAATGTCACCAGTTTTCAAACCAAATCTTTTGATTTGATTGGGGGACACATAAATATCATCCGGGCCTGGAAGGTAGTTTTCTTCGGGGGATCTTAAAAATCCAAACCCATCTTGTAAAACTTCTAAAACACCGCTCCCGCTGATATTCACCTCGGCTGCAGCCAACTCTTTTAAAATGGCAAACATCATATCTTGTTTGCGTGTGGTTGGCATGTCATCAACACCCAACTCTTCGGCAAAGGCCAATAATTCGGCGGGGCTTCTGCTTTTTAGTTCTTTTAAGTCCATAGGCTTATCTTTTCTCTATATAATATAAGGGTGATTTCGTGCGATCTTTTATTTTTTTATAAAAAGTAATAATTATGAAATTTGGGCTGAGATATAAAAATCCGCACATATATCGCAAGCCAGTTCTTATTATTAAGCGCGGAAAATCTGTTGGATAAGCCCATATATCCAAAAAAGAAAAGGTCTGTCAAGCAATAAAAATACTAAAATGGTTTTGCAATGGCCAAAATGACAATCACAATCATCATCACGGTCGGCACTTCATTGGCAATGCGGTAAAATTTATCTGATTTTGTATTAGCATCATTGGCAAATTTCCGTGTCCAGCCTGCGCACGCACCATGAAATCCCGATAATAGGAAAACCAATAAAAGCTTGGGATGCATCCACCCCTGAGACAGAATATCCGGGTTGGCGTATATCAGTAATAAACCCAAAGTCCATGTTGCGATCATTGCCGGCGTGGCGATATAACGAAGTAAACGAAACTCCATCACTTTGAATGTTTCAGATTGCGCAGACCCTTTTTTCGCCGCCGTATGATAGACAAACAGGCGGGGTAAATACAACATCGCCGCCAACCACGCTATAACTGCAATTACATGAAATGCTTTTATATAAAGATAATAATCAAGCAGCATTATTTACACGTCCTTTTTTAAAATTCTTAACATGACTGACCAGTTTGGCAACATCATCGGGGTTTGTTTCTTTTATCACACCATGGCCAAGGTTGAATATAAACGGTTTTTCTGACAACGCCTGACAAATTTTTTCGGCTTGATCAATCATTGCCTGCCCGCCTTGACGTAAAAGCATGTTATCCAGATTTCCCTGGACACAAACATGGCTTTGAAAATTCTTCATCATCTCTAAGGGGACAGATTGATCACAGGAAACTCCATTAATCCCGGTTTCAGAGATATATGTTTGATAATTGAAACCTACTCCGCGTGGAAAACCAATAATGGGCACATTGGGATATATTTTTTTGATATTCTGAATAATTTGTTTTGTCGGCAAAACGCAATAGTCATAAAATTCATCGGTGCTGAGAACACCTGCCCAACTGTCAAAAATCTGAAGAGTATCGGCACCTGCTTTAATTTTTTCAACCAGATATATCGAAATCGAATCAATTAAAAGTTGTATTATTTTTTTAAATTCTTCTTTGTTGCTCATCGCAAAATGACGCACATTCGCGTAATCGCGCGATCCTTGCCCATTGATCATATAGCAAGCCAATGTCCATGGCGCCCCTGAAAAACCGATCAAGGACTTATCATTTGGAAGGGCTGTCCTCGTTTTATCGAGAGCCTCAAAAACGGGTGATAAATGGGATAGAAAATCATCTTGGTTAAAATCATTCAGCCTTGCAATTGATTGAATTGGGTCAAGCTTTGGTCCCTCACCTTGAACAAACCCGACCCTTTGCCCCAATGCGTGTGGCACAACCAAAATATCTGAAAAAATGATCGCTGCATCAAAATCAAATCTGCGGATCGGTTGCATTGTCACTTCGCAAGCCAGATCAGATGTATAACAAAGATTAAGAAAATCCCCGGCTTGCGCTCTGACATCCCGATATTCGGGCAGATAGCGTCCAGCCTGGCGCATAAGCCAGATTGGAACATTATCGGTAGTTTGTCCAACAAGGTTTTTCGTAAGAGATGTTTGTTTCATGGAAGGCATCCTATCAATCTGAAAAAATAATAATAGAATTTTTTAGAAGGTTTTATTTGTATTAGGTCATGTGAGTCATGGGTATAAGTCGATAATTTGATGGTTATGCGTGTGATGTGAAAAGCGGATAGCATGATGTCCCATAAGCGGATTAGTGATTCGTCCCGTATTTATCCCCATATTGAAAATTATCCATAGCCGCCGTGAATTTGATTCAGAATTTTTCTTTTATATCCCCAAAAAAAGTGATCATCGATTCCACCCCACAGAACATACAGATATTGTGCACAGGGATATTGGATAATTTATACAAATGATCCATGATAAATAGCATGAGACAAAGTTATAGCGAGTTATCCGATTCTAAAACCGCCGCTCTGTTAAAACAGATGGATCAAATGAACCCTGATCATGGTTTTAACCACAAACACACAAAAATGGTCGAACGACCCCTGACCTTTGCTCCGGATTGGAGGGAATTGGTTGTGGAGGACTTTTCATCGATACCGTTCAAGTCAAAAACCTTTATAAAAGGTGACAGCATTCTTAAACCATTGGTTTATTCCCCTGACCCGTATAAAGACAATGCGTTTGATGACCTGCCTTTATTCTTAAATCACGATACCGTTGCCGACTATATTGATTTTTATACGCAATGTCTCACGATCAAGACGGGGAAATTAAAATCCGTTCGATCGTTTGATGATATTGAATGGCAAGATGATCTTCCCCCCCAAGCCCGTCAAGCCATTGAAAAAGACCTACTATCTTATCCGCAAATTACCAACGACGATGATAGTTTGACAGTTAAAATGCCATGTGTCTTTAAACAATCAATATTAATTGTCACTTTCTTAGTTCATCAAGATGGCACGATCGACATTATGGGTCGAAACAGCCTGATTGAAGATTTACCCATTCGTTATTTTGCGTAACGTCTTAGTATTCCATTAACCTTTTGAAAAATAATAAAAATTTACGATTTATTAGGGTTTTCCTAGCAAATTGTTAAAGTCTTTCAGCGATACTGGTGAAAGATAAAGAAGGGTTAAAAGGGGAAATATTATGGACAAGCCAGTTTGGGACGGTGATTTTGTTTATAAAGGCATCCAATCTGTCAAAGTATCATGTCATCCTAGCGACTATGGATCACGCGCACAGTGTAATTTAATTGGAGACCAACCGTTATTTTACATTGATGATGCCTCTGATATTGAAGATGAGGATTTCTTATTCCAAGAGGAAACGGGATTGTTTCCCAGTGACGAAAAATTCTTGGCCAAGATGAAGGCAAAACTTGCCGCTTATGAAAAAACTGCGGAAACCTTGTCAAATATTGATTACACTGCCCCCGAAGATGATTTTGACAATACTGTTTTAGAAATGCAAACAACCCAAACGTCTTTGGACGACGTTATAGCCTATGGTGGACAAAGCGGGCTATTTAGATCTTACGCAGATGCATTAGAACAATCCGGCATTGAGATTATTATGACAGCGGAGATAGAAACATCCGCGTATAACCGTACATCACAAACAATCTTTGTTAATCCGTTTCTTGATGTGAGAGTATCATCATGCGCATTGATGAAATCCATGCGCGCCGCGTGGAACCATGTAAATGGCGCGCTTATTAATCCATTAGCTTTTCAACCTGAAGAAGCTGTCTTAATGAACAGGCTGATAGCCGCCGATATGGATGTTGCTGTCGTGGCATTTATGTGGGATATGAAATTGGCAGGCGACGAAGAGATATGGGCTAACGCCATGATGAGCAGCCAATATGACCTTTGTGCCGCTTATGCTATGGAAGCGATGACCGATTTCAGATCTATTAAATCCGGCTTGGCGGCGCGCGCAACATTTGAAAAATGGTTCTTATCTTCAAGGTGTAAATCTTTTGACCGTCAAATCATTCAAACAATGATGGGGGGGCACACCGACATTGAAATTGGCGATGTTGATGCATCACGCATGGTTGCAATGGATATGATTGTCGCGCTGGGCGCGCGGCCTTTGGGTGCGAATTATTTATCGTCCATTGCACCGGGTATTATGAATGACACGCTGTATGGTGAGGTTCGCGATAGATCCAATGCAAACTTCCTTTGGTTTATAACGTTCGAGCGCCGTATGGACAAAATGGAACAGGAATTGCAAGACGACGTACCCGAGTTTCAAAAGGATAACGTCTATGAATTACCAAATCATTCACAACCAAGCCAACCCAAGGATAAGAACAATGGCGAGGTTGCGTCACTGTTTTTCCTTGATCA
>CAJXOI010000104.1 GCA_913057885.1 uncultured Micavibrio sp. | reverse complement strand
CCAATCCAAACCCATGCCAATTTTTCATGCCCGGGTTTTTCAGCACATTATAAATAATATCCAATGAAATGGCTAAACGATCACATTCTTCGGCATCAACGGTCAGATTCAGGCGATATTCCGCCGCAATTGTGCATAATTCAACCAAACGATCCGTTAAAAACGGCACAGCCTTATCTTTATGGGCATAATCATATTTCGGGTATAACGCCGAGAGTTTCACAGAAATGCCCGATCGAGATAAAATATCTTTGCCGCGGCTGTCGACCGATTGACCAATCATGCGAATGGCATGGGCATAGGCATCGAAATAAAAATCGGCGTCTTTGTGGGTTCGCGCGCCCTCACCAAGCATATCAAAGTTATAAAGAACACCGTTTTTAAGCGGTGTTTTGGCATTTTGGATGGCCTCCTCGATTGTGCGACCTAACACGAATGTCTTACCCATAAGCTGCATCGCCTCTACACAGGCCTTGCGAATGACAGGCATACCCAAACGCCCAACCATTGAGTCCATTATTTTTTGCGAGAAACTTAGCCCCATACCCGATAATTTACCGAAAGTGCCCTGAGCATGATCAAACAGCGCCGACCAATCGCCTTCGGATAATTTATCTTCGATAAGGGCATTGATTGTCGCCTTATCAGGAATTCTGAGCAACGCTTCGGCCATTGTCATGAGTGCCAAACCCTCTTTAGAGGTTAGGTCATAAGACTGCATCAGCGCATTGAACCCTTTGACGTCTTTATGCCGTTCGCGGATGGATTCAATAAAAACCTTGGCATGTTGTTCGATTTGACCATCATCAAGATTGGCCTGATCAATCACAGCCAAAAGATCAGAAATAACCGCATTCTCATCCCGAAATTTCAAATTATAAAAATCTGCCATGACGCATGATTATATCATGACAGATCGTTGTTGGCATGCGCGATTTTTATTGTTTTTCTGAAATGTAAACTTCGCCAGTGCCGCTTTGCGTTATGACTGCCAAATGCGGCGTATGCAATGTTTTATCCCCGCCTATGGCAAAATCAAAGTACAACCCCGCAGGGAAATAATGATCAGAAGTTGTGGCCTCAACAGTATTATCACCAAATTGAATGAAAATAGGTGCCGTGGCAAAAACGCTGACCACACGTGTCTCCGCGTCAAACGCACTTGAATTTCGCGCGGATGTTGTTGAGGCATTGATTATATGCGCCCCATTAGGGTTAAGCCTTAAAGCCGGGATTGGTGTGTTGTCGGTGTCTCTTGGAAGTGTTGTCATGATTATAATCCTTAATTGTAAAATACATGTCAGACATATAAAAACCCGCCATGATTCCTCAAAGCGGGCGCAATTATAGCTTTTATATACTTATAATGTTCTATTTTTGTTCTTTTGTCAAGCTCTATTGCCGGACAATACCATTTGTTCCGCGCACAACCCATCGTCCGCTTTCCATGGCAATAGATGTAATCCGACCCAATCCTGTGACAGTGTCACCAACACGAACAGTTTGTAAATTATCTGTCCCTTGGCGTGCAATATAGGCCAATTCCATCGTCGCCCCGCGAAGATCATATTGAACAGTCGGACGCGGTTGCGGCTTGGGCCGTGAACGATTCTGGGACGCAGAAGATGTTTGTCTTTGCACTTGTTCAGATGCAGACTCCCGCGTCTCCTCTATTTCTCTGGTTAAAGAGGCGATACGGTTTTCCATACCTTCAATTGTTTTCCGCATTGATTCAATCGTTTCATCCTCTTCTTGCGAAGGGGCCGTCTGCTGCGATGTATTTTGCGCCATACCATCCAATCTTTCCATCACCTGATCCATGGTAGCCATCAAGGAGTCCATACGGGCGTTCAATTGAACAATTTCATCATTATCACGAGAAGCGATCGCCTGAAGTTGTTGACCTTCATCCTCATTATGCGCAGAGGACATTGATCCATCATCTTCCATTGGCATATTTTCGGCGGCAAACTCGAACACCTCTGATGAGGGAATTGAATCGGCTTGTGGTTCTTCCTGTTGAACTTCCTGAACAGGCGGGGAAAAAGGAATTTGTTCCTGATTTGATGTTAAGGCCATATCATCATTGAGAGGCGCATCCGCATCTGAAGGCAGAGGGAGTGTGTCCATTTCCACACCTACCTGTTGGTCTTCAGCAGGTATGATTGTATCATTTTCTGCCAAAGGCATACTTTGTGAATCATCATTGGCAATATTATCAAGTCCGCGAATAGCTTCAAAAACATCCTCATTACTTTGTGCAGGTTGGTCCAATGCCTCAAATACACGAGAACTGTCTTGGGCAATTTCTCTTGCCGCCAAATCTTGCATGTCTTCTTCAGTCATTATCAGATCGGGATTGGCGAGAATTCCCCCTGCATCTTGTTCTGGCTCCGCCGCCGCCAAGTCACCTTGAATAATATCTGAGGGATCTTGCGTGTTTTGTTGAGCCTGAGATGGAGGAGGAGGAGATGCCGTTTGTTGGGGTTGATCGTCACCACCCAAAATACCAGGAAGAGTGATATAAGCCACCCCCGCAATAGCGATCACGAAAAATGCAATAATACCAATATTAAAAAGATTCATTGAGGATTGAGCACGGCCGTTATCCTCAAAATCGTCTTCCAAGTAAGGGTCTTCGTAACTGTCCTCGTCTGTATCCAAGAAAGAATCTTCGTCATCAAATGATAAATCTTCTTTAAATTCCGTATCAAAATTCGTTTCTTCTAAAGAATGGTCAGCATAATCATCAATGGATTCGTCCTGATTTCCTTTATTGTCTTCGTTCTCTGTTGCCATCTTGATCAATACCTAATTGGTTTAATTTCGCTCTAAAACTGGTTCCGTAAAGAATACCCCTACTGGCGTACCACGCGCGACACGCACAAGCGGACGAATGGTCTCGGCCTGCTCATCCATAAAATCTGCAATCTCATTGAAACCTTCCTCTGCACCACGGCCTAGTTCCTGCTCAAAATCCAAGGCTGATTGCTCCTGAATGACCGTATCCCCTGAAACCGTCACTGTTGTTGTGCTGTCTTCCGCAATCGCTCCACCAACACCCTCTAAAAATCTGGCTGCCGCCGGCAATAGCACACGACTGAAATAACGATTATCAACTTCACTAGCAACACCTGGAAGAGTTGTACCTGGATCAATCGCAACCGCATTGACAGGCTGATTCAAGCCATCAACAACGATTGATCGGAACGCCATAACCAAAAACTTATCATTTTGCACGCGGAATTCACCGATCAAGCGGGCACCCGCAAGCGGCCCGGAAACCAATTGCACAAGAACGGGGCCAGGAACATCACTGTTTGCCTCAATCAACACCTGACCATAATTAATTGTCCCTGCAGGAATCAAAACCGTTTCAACAATGAGATCGCCATCTTGGGACTCAAAGCCACCGGCATCTGTATTGTCTACAACTGTATCTGGCAAACCATCACCATCCGTGTCGACGGCAACGCCATCCCCTTCACCTTCAATGGGTGCACTTAAGAAATCCTCTCGTGTTACGTATTGGATGCGCGGCATTGTTGGCCTGTGGTGACCGAAAATATCAGGGACATTTTGCGCCATGGCCTGAGCAAGCGCCTCAACAGCCTCCGGGTTCGGGGCAGGAACGGGCTGTTGGAAGTTTTGCGGTTCGAATACTTGTTCCGGCTGAACAAGTTGAGGCTCCTCAGGTTCGACAGTTTCTGCCTCTTGCGGCGAGACAGCCTCGCGAAAATTCGCCAAAGGATCAAAATCATTAACCGGCGGCAAGTCCTCGGTGGCCGTGAGCAACTCTTGGTCTTGAAGATTCATTGGTGTGGGGATAAAGCTGTCATTAGCTCTCATCGCACTTTCTGCGCGATTTTGATCCCCCTCTATGAGGGCAGCCTCGTAATTAGGTGTAATTTCTTGGCCGGGAGCCTCTCTGCGATCCACACCACTCCCAACACGTGATTCATTTTCAGGATCGCCACTCGTTAAAATAACAACAGCCGTAACAAAAAGAACCAATGCGGCAATAACTGCAAAGATTTTGAACATGGGGTTTTCATCCCAAACGTCTTTAATGCTGGACGATTGTTTGAAATCATCAAAACTATCGTCCTCATCAAAATTGTCAAAATCGTCGTTAAAATCGTTCATCAGTGAAACCTTAGTTATAATTTATTCTGGCGCGAACCATTTTACCTTTATCAGAAAGTAATAAAACAGGCGATCTACCAATATGATAGACATTTGTGCCATCGGCCGATCTTATAGAGCTATTCCAACCGGGCGACAACATTGAAAACGGCGTTCTGACATAGATTTGACCATCAATATCATAGGCCGATGTTCGTCGGTCAACCCCCTCGACATCAAGTTTTTGGGCTGTAGCAGGAGGGGTACCGTTCAAGATTCTTATGATTTGATCATCACCTGCGGCAGCACGAATATCAAAATTGTCAATAATTGGTGTTTCAGAATATGGGCCCATTTCAGGAATCTGAGCATCAAAG
>CAJXOI010000103.1 GCA_913057885.1 uncultured Micavibrio sp. | reverse complement strand
TGAGTGTTTTTTTCCAATCAAGTTTCATAAGATTTCACCTTTCGAGTTTAAATCTGATAATTAGAATAGATGAGGTGAGGAATGCTTTCAAGGGTAGAATGGAAAAAAGCCCCTAGGAAGGGGCTTTTGAAATAACGTCCATGGTGCAGGCGATTATTTTGCGTCGCCGCCCATAAATCCACCAAATTTAGATTGGAACTTGTCCAATTGACCGCGTTCAACAACACCTTGTTGCCCGCCCTGCCATGCAGGATGGTTTAACGGGTCAATGTCCAAAGTCATGGTGTCGCCTTCCGAACCCCATGTGGAATATGTTTCATATGTCGATCCATCTGTCATTTTGACAGTGATCTTATGGTAATCAGGATGAATATGTTTTTTCATTTTTTGCCCCTTTACATCTATAGTCCGACTTTTTAATTGCCATCATCACGAATTGCAAGTGTTTTTCCAGCTGATTTCAAATCGGCAAAGGCTTCGTCCAATCGGGCGACTATGGCTTCCTCTCCTTTGCGAATCCAGGCACGCGGATCATATTTCTTTTTTTGTGGCTCGCCGCTGGCAGGATCAATTTGATGTTTAAAGGCGACATCATTGGCAAAGACATAGTCACCGACTCCTTTGGCAAAGGCAAATTGTGTGTCCGTGTCAATATTCATCTTGAAAACACCATATCCCAGGGATTCCTCAATTTGTGATTTGTCGGATCCGGAGCCGCCATGGAAGACAAGGTCATATGGATTTTTTTCGGTTCCATGCGTTTTTTCCAATAGCTCTTGAGAATTTTTAAGAATTTCAGGACGAAGCTTCACATTTCCCGGCTTATAAACGCCGTGAACATTACCAAATGACGCCGCCAGTGAAAAATGACCGATTGGGTTTAATAGCTCCCAGGCCTTCAGGCAATCTTCGGGTTGGGTATAGAGTTTATCGTTATCAATTTCGTCCGATCCAACGCCGTCCTCTTCGCCACCTGTGACACCCAATTCAATTTCGATTGACGTCTCCATTTCCGCCATCAATTTCATCAACCGCGCTGATTCCATGAGGTTGTAATCAATGTCTTCGGCGGACAGATCAACCATATGGGATGTGTAAAGCGGTTTGCCTGTAATCTCATAGAAAGATTGCCCATGAGCGATTAACTCCTCGATCCATGGGATCAATTTTTTATCTGCGTGGTCTGTGTGTAACACAACACAAATCCCATAATGTTCGGCCATCATGTGAACATGTTGAGCCATTGTGATTGCCCCCAAAACTTTTGCAGCAAAGGAATCCTCAAGACCTTTTCCTGCAAAAAATTGTGCCCCACCATTGGAGACCTGAATAATGACATCGGATTTATTTTTGCTTGCCGCTTCCAAAACCGCATTAACAGAGTGTGTGCCCACTACATTCACGGCGGGAAGGGCGTATCCACCTTCTTTGCAAGCCTTGATAAGGGTTTGATAGTCTTGGCCAAAGACAACGCCTGGTTTCATATTGAAAAATCCTTCCTAAGTAATCACATTATTGTTGAACCATGCATTGGCTTTGAGAAACGACAAGCTTGTTTCTGTCTTCTGTCATAATGTGATTGCAAAATGTTTGAAATGTGACGGGCACTGATTGACCGTTAGGGGCGGTTAATGTCATGCTCTCTGTCTGTTTAATGGCTACAACGGCCTGTTCATCCTGTATAATCGCATTTTGAACTGTAACATCTGTGTTGCAATCCGTCACAGTCATATTGTTTTGATTGATATAATCAATGCTGGCCTGCATTTGCTTCAAAGTTGCTTCTTTCGTCATTTTATCAGTTCCACCTGTTTGCGGATTTTGAAAAATTGAAACATAGTCATTGGCAAAATGAGTATTGGCAAACTGGCGAATGGCCTGCATGTCGCAGGCTTGATAAACTTCTTTATATGCTTCATTAAAGGCATTGATCTTGGCCTCAGTAATTTTGGCATGTGCTTGTGATGGAAGTAACGCAACAACCATCATGAAAATAAAATAACGCATCGGAGGATCCTTTCTATTGAGATACTATAATAACTTGCCCATCACCGCAGCAGTATCAAGCATACGGTTGGAAAAACCCCACTCATTATCATACCACGACATGATCCGCACCAATGTGCCATCAATGACTTTGGTCTCATTCAAGGCAAAAATCGACGAATGCGGGTTGTGATTAAAATCACCAGAAACAAGCGGTTCGTCATAACATGCCAGGATACCTTTTAATGGTCCAGAAACGGCGGATTGAATGGCGGCGTTCACTTCGTCAACGCTTGTCGGTTTGTTGGTGTTGAATTTAAAATCAACAACGGACACATTGGGTGTGGGCACACGCATGGAGACACCGTCCAATTTTCCATTGAGTTCAGGCAGTACTTTTCCAACGGCCTTGGCCGCGCCAGTGGAGGTTGGGATCATGTTACATGCCGCGGCACGGGCGCGGTGTAAATCTTTGTGCGCCGTATCGACAATGCGTTGATCACCCGTATAGGCATGGATAGTGGTCATAAATCCCTTATCAATGCCGATGGCGTCGTTCAAGGTTTTTGCGATGGGCGCAAGGCAATTTGTGGTGCATGATGCATTTGAAACAATAACATGATCGGCGGTTAATTTATCGTGGTTGACGCCATACACAACCGTCAGGTCTTCATCAGTGGCGGGGGCGGAAATCAAAACACGTTTGGCGCCGGCATCAATATGTTTTTGCGCCATATCGCGTTTTGTAAACACGCCAGAACATTCAAACACAATATCAATATCCAATGTCGACCATGGCAGGTCGGCAGGGTCTCTTTCGGAATAAACCTGAATCTCTTGTCCATTAACACTCATTGTATCGTCATCTATGGCGGTAACATCAAATGGGGAGGGGCCATGCACCGTGTCATATTTCACAAGGTGAACATTGGTTTTAATATCAGCCAAATCGTTTATCGCGATGACCTGCATGTCCGTGCGGCCGCTTTCGACCAATGCTCGATGCACTAAACGCCCAATACGACCATATCCGTTAATTGCGATTTTTAATGCCATTACACATGCTCCTTTATTTAATTTCTTGAATAAGAGACTAAAGCGTTTCAAAAAGGATGCAAGCCCCTTGGTTGTTTTGCGTTGCATCATAATTTAGCCGTAATCAGAATATAAAAATAAACTATCCAAACAGTTGGAGAATCGCTTTATTACAGATAAACAAACTAACAGGGAGTAATAAAATATGTGTGCTGTTAAAAATACATTATCGCAGGATACAGAAACAAGTGCCATGCAGGCATGGGTTAAAAAATTGCAAGAGTCGCAGCCGCCAAAATACGTCATCAAGCCTACATCAGTGTCAAACCCTTTAGGTCAGCCACAATCACCATTTGATGTATTGCGTTTGATCCCGACGAGGCAATAAAGCTACCCTTTAGTAAGGTTTTTCTGTCTGCCGCGTTTATCACGGCGGCTTTCAATAGGGGTAAGACCGCGTTTTTTGTATTCTTCGACCACTTTATCGCGGCCATATTCCAGACCTTTTGTTTCCATGCCTTTGGCCTGGCGATCGGCAATGGCATTATTGATGGCCGTCAGGTTATATATAACGGCAATATCAGGGCGCGCTTCATCATGAAACTTGGCCGTGACGGAAATGCGTGATTTTTTTCCTTTGCCTCTTACTTCGGTGCGGTGGCTTTTATATATAATCCGTGACATGAAAGAATTATATACATAAATTCATTTGAAATAGCAATTTATTTCACCGCATTTATAATCGCATCTTTTGTAATGCCAAAATGGGCATATAGATCAGGGGCGGGGGCGGAGTCACCAAAACCATCCATCCCGATAAATGTACCATGACCGCCTATAATGCGATCCCATGATTGGCGTGTTGCGGCCTCAATCGCGATTTTTTGGCTGGTGTTACACAGCAGGCTCTCGATATATGCGCCGTCTTGTTCCCAAAACAAGTCAAGGCAGGGGCATGAAACAAGGCGTGCTTTTTTGCCCTGCGCGTCCAATTCGGCCTTAGCGGCGGCGGCAATTTCAACTTCGGACCCGCTGGCGAACAGTGTCACATCGGGTTCGCCATCACAATCGGCCAAAATATAAGCGCCGCGCTCGCATAAATTCTCTTCAACATACTCTGTCCTCTGCGGGGCAATTCCTTGACGGGTGAGGGAGAGGACGCTTGGCGCATCTTCGATAGATAGCGCCATTTCCCAACATTCAGCCGTTTCTGTTTGATCGCAAGGGCGAAACACATAAAGGTTTGGCATCGCGCGAAGGCTTGCCAGATGCTCCACAGGTTGGTGTGTCGGGCCGTCTTCACCCAAACCAATCGAGTCATGCGTCATAATATGAATAACCCGTTGTTCCATTAATGCCCCCAAACGAATGGCGGGGCGGGAATAATCGGCAAAGGACAAAAATGTTCCGGCATAAGGCACAATGCCACCATGCAAGGTCATGCCGTTCATGCATGCCGCCATCGCATGTTCGCGCACGCCGTAATGAATATATTGGCCAACGTAATTATCGCGGG
>CAJXOI010000102.1 GCA_913057885.1 uncultured Micavibrio sp. | reverse complement strand
AGGCATGTTAGGCGGTATGATGGGGTTCCCTACTAGTGAATGGATTGATATATCCCAAGACTTACCGCAAATGACAGACCATAATAATAAAATCAGGCACGTGTTTACCCACTTTGCCCTAACACTTTATCCGGTTGTTCTCAGGAAGCCACATGACAAAATGGTCAAATATGAAGAAATTGATGCAATCGGCCTACCAACATTATTTCAAAAGCTGTGGAATGTGATAAAGTCAGAACTATGAAACGATACTTTCTGTTTATTCTTTTTATTTTCTTTGCGCCATTGATATCACATGCGCAGGATCAAAAGAATACATCAGCAGGGGATATCGTGAATTATATCCCTGCAACATTCCAAAATTTATCCTTTGCATTATGGTCGATGGGGGCTTATTCAACTGATAATGACGAGGCTTTGGACGCTTATTTACAAATCTCCAACTGTCCACTTTTTGAGGCATATAAAGAGGATGATTTTATTTGGCAAAACATACGAGAAGGACTAAGACGCGAAATTGACTATTTTGCAGATGAATATCCAAAAAGATTTTATATTGACTCACTGGTTGCGATTGACCGTTATGACTTTAGAAAATCTGCCTTTCTATTAGAGCGCAGATTTCAATTTAGTGATGCTGGAAGTATAAGGTTTCCATTTTATGATGCTAATGCGCCTTTTTGTGGTTTGGATGATTATTGGAAGTATTTTTCCATGAAAATGTCATTTCGATCCGATATAGAGTTTGCTTTCATGGAAATTCCAATTCCCCCAAACGAGGCCAATGCCCTTTTAAAAGAAATTATGCAGTATCATTACCCAAGTATACGGAATTCAGACCGTATTGTGCCGATCCGGTTTGAGATAACAGTGAACGGATATGAGCTTCTTGACCATAATAATATTGTTTTTAGGGGAGATATGGATCGCGTTATCGCCTATAAAGACCCTGCAAGAACACAACCAATTTGGTCAAGACAATTTAAGATCTTCGAATGAAAAATTATTGACTTCCATGACTTTGAAAAGCTCGCCCATTTGGTGGGGGTCAATCAACCTATTGTATCCAGATCCCAAGGCTTTCTCATCTAATTGCTGAAAACGAATATCAATACCGTTTTCTCTTAAAAAAACACGTTGTGTTTTAACAGTCGTGCTTTGAAAAAAATTTCTAAGCCACTCGTAATCAACGTGGCTGGTTAGGTCCGCTTCGCCAACATGGTCAGTGATGTCGCAGGGTTTGTGTTTGTGTATGGCCTGCAAGCTATCACCATACGAAGATTTTGTATATCCATAGTCAATAATTAAAAAAATACCGCTATAATTGGCCATTAATTGCGCATAGCGTTGCTGAACTGAAGAATATTCCAATATATCGCCGTCTTGTGGGGAGGGAATAGAGGGCTTCTGAGGAATATCAAAGGTTGTTTGCCATACGTGATGACCGTTATCAATAAAATGTTCTGCCCAAGCGCCGTTTTGAAATTGAAATTGTTGAATAGGAAGGGCGTCAAAAAATTCATTGGCAATAATGATGCAGGGCGTATCATTGTCAACGTCTGATAAATGATCGTGCCATTGAATTTCATAATTTTTCAGTGTTTTTTGTTGTTTGAGTTTGAGGGTGGGGCTAGTCTCTATGAGGTGAATGGCCATTGAATCCTGGAATCCTCGGACATGCGCCGTTCCTCTTAAAAGGTCGTTCATCAGAGTTCCACGACCCGGACCGAGCTCGATTAAATTAAATGTATTTGGCATATGCATGGCCATCCATTGTTGAACCGCCCATATGCCAATAATCTCGCCAAATAATTGCGAAATTTCGGGTGCCGTAGTGAAATCACCGCCTATGCCAAACGGATCATTATTGTTGTAATAGGCCGTCAAGGCCTCTGTCATAAAGTCATCAAGTCTTTGCATGACGTTGGTTTGCCGTGAAAATTATAGTCAGGCCAATTAAAACCATTGGAATGCAAAGTATTTGTCCCATTGATAAGCCATATGTGATGAATCCAAGATGCGCATCAGGTGCCCTTGTAAATTCTACGAAAAAGCGCATTGTTCCATAAGCCGTTAAAAAGGCTCCTGCCAATAAGCCACGTCGTTCCCTAACGGATTTTAGGTTTTGTAATAGGATCATGAGTGTTAGGAGTACTATACCCTCGGTTGATGCTTGATAAAGTTGGCTAGGGTGGCGGGCAACGTCGCCTTTACTAAATATCATGGCCCATGGGCCATCCCAAGCGCGGCCAACCAATTCACCGTTGATAAAATTGGCCATGCGGCCAAAAAATAACCCAATGGGGGTAACAACCGCGACGCGGTCTGCCAGTTCGAAAAAAGGAATCTTGTTTTTAAGGGTGAATAGGAGCATGGCCAAGATGACTCCTATTAACCCGCCGTGAAATGCCATACCCCCACTCCAGACATAAAAAGCCTCAAGAGGATTTTCCATGTAGTAAGCCGTATTATAAAATAAAACATATCCCAAGCGCCCACCAAGAATGACACCTATCACAACCCAGGTGATCAGGTCGTCAATGTGCTGAGCAGTTGTATTTTTGGTGGGATAAACGATCAGAAATTTCTTAAGCAAATACCATCCGATCAAAAATCCAGCAAGGTAAGAAAGTGCGTACCACCGAATATCAATAGGGCCGATAGAGAGCGCAACAGGGTCGATTTGTGGAAATTCAATTGCCATAGATGTTTTGCGATCAAGCGCGACGTTCAAGAACGTAATGCGCGAATTTTTTCAACATATCGGCCCGGGCACCAAACACATTGAGGTGTCGGCACGCCTGTGCAACCAACATTTCTGCGCGCATGCGGGCCTGATCTTTACCGAGTGTGGATACAAAGGTTGCCTTTCCGGCGGCCTCGTCCTGGTTGGCGGGCTTGCCCGTTTCCGAAGGATCGGCCTCGACATCCAAAATATCATCGGTCACCTGAAAGGCGAGGCCAAGGTCATGTGCATACCCACGCAAGGCTTTGCGGTGTGCCTCATCGGCGCGACCCAAAATACCACCTGCTTCGCAGGCAAAGGCCATAAGCATTCCGGCTTTAAGGCGTTGTAGGCGAGAAATGGAACCAACATCGAAATCTTCTGTTTCCGCAATCAAGTCCAGCATTTGACCGCCACACATGCCGTGCCCGCCTGCGGCCTTAGCCAATGATGAAATCAAGTGGCAGCGAATACGCGGGTCTTCATGAGTTTGATTGTCAGATAGAATTTCAAAGGCAAGAGCTTGAAGAGCGTCACCCGCCAAAATAGCTGTGGCTTCGTCGTATTTGCGGTGAACGGAAGGTTGTCCACGCCTTGTATCGGCATTATCCATAGCAGGCAAATCATCGTGGATCAATGAATAGCAATGAATAAATTCCAAGGCCGCGGCCGCCCGTTTTGCGCGTGAAACGTCAACATTAAACAATTTTGCAGACTGCATCACCAAAAAGGGACGCAACCGTTTTCCACCGCCCAATGTCCCATAGCGCATGGCATTAAAAAGGCGTTTTTCCGCATCATCCGTTTGCGGCAATAAATGTTCCATTGTTTTTGAAACGGCGGCAGCGTTTTCATCAATGGCTTTTTGCAGGTCTGGGTCAGCTTCGCGAGGGGATGGCATGGGGCTTATTTATCCTTATAATTTATGTCGTTTTTTCGGGATCAAACTCTTCCAACCCCGTTGGGTTGCCGTTCGAGTCCATAGAAATTTTTTCGATTTTCAGGCGGGCATCATTTAATCGTTTTTCACAATGTTTTTTAAGAGCCACACCCCGTTCGTAATGAGAGATTGAGTCATCCAATTTTGTTTGTCCCGTTTCCAAATTACGGACAATGCTCTCAAGCTCTGTCAAAGCGTCTTCGAAACTCATTGATTCAATTGATTTTTCACTCATGTCGGACAACAGCATACAGTATTTTTTAGATATTCGCCAAGGCTTTTAAGTGATATTTAACTGATGTTGGAAGGGTCTGAAGATTATAACCACCCTCCAAAACCGAAACTATTCTTGGACAAATCGGCCTGACTTGATGAACGATCCAGGCAAAGTCTTCATGTTGAAGGCAAAGCCCGGCCAAAGGGTCGCTTTCATGCGCGTCAAACCCTGCGGAAAAGATAATCAATTCCGGTGCAAAATCTTTGGCAAAAGGAATGATTTTATCTATCACCGCCTTTTGAAAATCGGCTGATTGCGCACCATGATGGAGTGGGGCGTTGCAAATATTGGGTTTATCTTTCGTCCCTGTCCCGGGGAATATCCCTGATTGGTGCGTAGAGGCATAGGCGATGTCTTGATGCCCCTCTGCAACATATCGGTTTACAAGGTCTTCAGTGCCGTTGCCATGATGCACATCAAAATCAATAATGAGGGCACGAAAGCCACTTTTGCGAGCGGCAATAAAAGCGTTTCCAAAAAAACAAAATCCCATTGCCGTCTCATATTCTGCGTGATGCCCAGGGGGGCGGACGAGGGCAAATGCCGTTTGTGTTTCCCCGTCCATCACGGCCTGCATGGCATGAACCGATGTGCCAACGGATAACATGGCGGCATCAAATGTGTATGGATTT
>CAJXOI010000101.1 GCA_913057885.1 uncultured Micavibrio sp. | reverse complement strand
CCGATTGCGTCCAATTGATCTGTGATAATTGCGATTCCGTCCATGGCGCAACCATGGTTTCAATTTTGACGCCGTCTTCATAAATATCAATTTGCCCATCGGTTAAAACCAACAGATATGTTTGCTCCGTATTGAATTCAAAATCGATCAGGCGCCCCTTTCCGGCAGCGGTATCAACATAGGCCAAACCAGACCGGCGCGTAATGCCACCCGTTGGATGAATAAAAATATTACGCAGTGATAGCGCACCATTTTCGTATGCTGTGAGGTCCCCGCGTCCCAAAAGACGTCGAGAGATTTCACCACTTGTAAAAGTGGTTTTGATTTGTCGAATACGACTCATATTCAATTGTCCTTATAAAATTAGGTTAGTATAAAATAAGATACATCGTGTAATAGGTCAGTTTTAATCAATGCGCCTATGATTATGCCTGTCAGCCCATTAACGGCTATGGCATATGGCTTATAACGATGATGGTGAGAAATTATAAACAATGCCGTTGCAAGCAACATGAAATAGGATAAATCTATATCAATAAATAGAAATCCCTTATACGACCCAACAATAACTCCATATAAAATCAAAAATATAATTGTTAAAGACACGAACAAACAAACTAACTGATAAAATGCATTACTCGATCGGGTTATTGCTAAATCTTTTAAGTGAATATTCGGCTTTGATTTAAAAATTGATTTATCAATTGCATAGGCAATCCCGATTGTAAGTACAAACAAAAAAGTTGTAAGTATATAATCCAAAATTATAGATGAATCGTAATCCAAAGAAAACAGCATAAAAAAGATACTGGATACTATAAAAATGCAACTATACAGTATCAATATTCCAATCAAAATTTTTAAACTTCGTCCACGATACGCATGTATAATTTTCAGATTAAAAAAAACAGATAAAGCAATTTGCAATGCATAGGCAAAAATTAACAAACTTATTTCTAAAACACTTTCTGACAAATGCATTTCAATATTATTTACTACTATTACGAGGCTAACGATCGTAACGAATGGCGTAAAAAATAAAAAAAACAAGAAAAAGAGAATCCTAAATCCCCAAAAGGCGGCGTAAAGAATATCTTTTACGTCTTGTTTTATTAACATTATTTTCCTTTGCGGCGATTTAGAGTGTTAAGTGCCATTCTAACATCTTTTTGAGCCTTTTCCAGCTCAGGTATGTAAAGTGTTTTAATCAAGGTCTCAAAGCGCTTAATCTCAGAAATTATTTGCTTTTCCTGAATCTGTAATTGATCCAAGCTTTCAGCAGCAGACATCCTATCGCCATATTCATCAGTCACGAAACCTTTAGCAGCACCTCCAATAGCACCTATTAAGCCCCTTCTCTAGTTGTGCGTGTCAACAAATTAATTGAATTAAATGTATTTTTTGTTTAAAAAAGCCTTTATTGAACAATTTTATTATTCGGGAGTATCTTGAATGTCAGATAATCAGCCAAAACTGGATTGGATGAGTGAATCCGAAGCATTGACATGGGGGCATAGGCTAAAACAAAGTATTCAACGTCTTCAGCATACACCTGAAACAAAAATAACTTTACAAGATCTAACGATTGCAGTTAAGCCTAGCAATTTTGAGGCTTTCCGGAGAGCAGTCCATGAATATAAAGATTCGGGTATAATTGATCTTCAAATAGGCGATCTCGCTGAAGGCACTGATAATCCTGATATTTTAATATATGCTCCACAATAGTGAATATTAATTTTAAAATATTCAAAAGCAAGATGATCCTTCTCTCCGAGGTCTGGTTTATAGCCTCATGATCCCTTTCAAAAAACAAGGGATACAATCTACCCTGCGTAATCAATATTACATGGGGGCTTGCGTATTTACCTTATTTCCGTCTCGCTTCCGAGCATTTTCCTTTTCAGGAAACCTTAATGTCGTATTGCTTTCAATCCTTATTTCTTTTTTTATGCGTGTGCGTAATACGTTCCATCCACCCACATACGGTGCATAATCAAGGACAGCTTTCTGGCGACTGCCACGTAAGCTTTTTGTTTGGAGGATCGTTTTGCAATACGCATGCCCCATGCTTTGAGTGGGCACCATTTCTTGACGCTATTTAACAATAGCTGTGCAGCAATGTATAAATGCGATCTGGCAATGTCATCACCGCATTTAGTAATCCTACCGTTATAATCAATTTCCCCAGAAGCATATTTTCGGGGTGTTAAACCTAGATGAACACCAACATTTTTAGATTTTTTAAACCGCTCAGGCTTATCTATGGCTGTCTTAAAGCTTAGAGCAGTCAACGCCCCTACTCCGGGAATACTCATCAATCTTTCACACACTGGATCATGCCAGGCAATATTTAAAACAGCCTTTTCCAGTTTTTCGAATTGTGTGATCATTGTGCCGCGGATATTCAACAGCGGTTCAATATAACTTATGAGCTCCTGATCATCCCCAACCAATTCATGAATGCGTTGCTCATAATTTTTACGGGTGACTACGCCGACCATATGGCCAAAAACCTTTAACGTTCCGCGTATTTGGCTCTCAATATCAATCAATTTGTTTTTGATGCATTTACGGTTATTAATCAAAACACGGATTTTCTGGCTCTCATGACTTTTGATATGAACCTCTTTGTACCAGCCGGTGCGCATAATATGCGCCAGACCGCGTGCGTCGTTTTTATCGGTCTTAACGTTCTGTGCTTCCATAGCCGCTTTTGCATGCCTTGTTTCGATGCAGATAACCGGCAATTTCATTGCCCGCATCTCATGACAAAGCCAAGGGCTTAATGATCCGGCTTCAAGCCCGATTTTCTCCAAAGGCATCCCCTGCTCTGCCAAATAATCGGCAATGGCCGCTGGTTCACTCAAAACCGAGCTTTCTGCAATAATGTTCCCATCTAAATCAACGATGCAAATTGATGTTTCTTTGACTGATACGTCTAATCCGGCGTAATATTTCATAGCTGTGCTCCATAGTTAGCGTTAAAGATCAAAATCTCTTTTTAACATGGAGTGCAGCTCTTGCTCATCCCCCACGCACAACTACCGTATCTACTCCTAAGCCTATAGCACCTCCCCGCGAACCTATTGAGACTCCTGCTGCACCATCACGCAATGCACCTGTACCTATTTTTCTAAATCTTTCTGATTTTGCACGCTGTATTTTGCTCTGGATTTCGGTTAGCTGGCCACGCAAATTCTTTAAGTCTGCATGCGCTTTATCAAGTTGCAATTGCGCACGCTCCATTTGTTGTTCCGCATCATGAAGAGCTTCTTTCTCGCGTATACATTTCTCTTCTTCCTCATCGGGCTCGTCCTCATCAGGATCTGGTTTAGGTGATAGCTTAGGTGGCGGCGGCGTTGGTTTGGGCGGAGGTTGTGGAGGCGCATCATTTCCACCACCTGAGCCACCATCGCCATCGCCATCACCATCATCATCCGACAATGTACGAAAATATCCCGGTTTTGATTTTTGTGAGCGAGGCGACAACACACCTGATGGCCCTGCGCCAAAACCTATTCTATCTTGTGTCATTCTTTACCCCCTGACATCTGTTAATGGGAAGTGCCTTATTTTTTGTGGGCGGTCTTGTTGCGCGTCTAATTGCCGGGCGCGAGAAAATTCGCTATCGGCCAAACGCATCAGTGTTTCAAATCGCGATGTATTTTCCGTGAGTGGAATGCAAAATTCCGCGGCCAATCTGGCGATGAGAACACTATCGAAAAAAGGTGGAAATTCGCTTTCATTCACTTGGAAAATATAAGTCAGTGTAATCGTATCGGCATTAGTATAAAGCCTTCCGCGCATAATGCGGTAATCGACACCACTGTTTAAAATGCCGCTTCCTGCACCTAGGGCGCGAAGAAAATCATTAGGCAACGCATATGTTTTTGTAAATCCGCTGATGGGATCTTCACTCAATTCCGTTAAGTCCACCTGCCCCGTGGCAAAATTCCACCCATAGGCCGAAAGAAGCGCATCGCGCGATTGAGGATATAGAGCGCCGCAAATTTCAGCCTCTGTAGATCCGTCATCAAAAGATGTTATCGGTTGTGCCCCCAGTCGTATAAGCGCACGCGAGCATAATGCAATATCAGTCAAAGCCATAATTGATTCCTTTGTGATTTGGTGGTTTGGTGATTTGGTCAAATTTTAAAAATCACCAAATAACGAAATAACCAATAAAAAATGCCCCCGCCATGATATCGATGGCGAGGGCGGGATACGGATCGTTAGAGCCGTGCTTCATGTGGAGGGGAGAGTTAAGCCGTAAAGGCTGACACGCTCACAACACCATCCGTTATATCGGTCACAATATAAAAGACCGTGGATGGTGTTCCGTCCGTATCCAAAGAGGTAATAATCAAATCTCTTTCGCGCAGCATATCTGACGCAACATTAAAATATCCTGTTCCTGTGACATCCGCATCAACGGTTGTGTAATGCCACAAGGTAAAGTTATTGGCATAGGCCAGCACGCTCAGATCAGAGGATTTAAAGCTCATAATACTATCTCCTTGTTATGTCTCATGAAAATCTCATGTGAATATTGGGGGGTTGGGGTCAGGTTCCGGGTGTTTCATCGGCTTCGATGACAACAATGCCGTCTTCATC
>CAJXOI010000100.1 GCA_913057885.1 uncultured Micavibrio sp. | reverse complement strand
CACGGCCTCGTTCGTGTTTTGAATACGGCCAAGGCGGAAATCGGCAATATTCACGCCTGCCTGCCCTAAAATCGTCCCCACCCCGCCAATCAGGCCGGGCTTGTCATCATTGCGGATGAACAACATGGATGGGCTGATCGCCACCTCAACCGGCACATTGTCGATAGATACAATGCGCGGGGCGCCTGCAAATAATGTCCCCGTAATTTCTTTTTCCCGGTTTTCCGTTCTGATTTTCAAGCTGATGGCGGTTGGCAAGTCTCCCTTTTCATGATGTGTTGTGGCAATGTCTATGCCACGTGATTCTGCGACCTTCGGGGCAGAGACCATATTTACCCCTTCCATCGTGGCCTTTAAGACACAGGCCACAATCATGGCGGATAGGGGTTTTGTGTTTAATGTGGCGACAGACCCCGAAAATTCAACGGTCATGGATGTTATGGCGGAATCGGTAATTTGCCCCATCATGGCGCCCATTTGCTCTACCAATTTCAGATAGGGTTTTAATTTTGGCGCATCTTCGGCAGAAATGGACGGCATATTCAGGGCATTCGTCACCGCACCGTTCACCAAGTAATCGGCAATTTGTTCCGCCACCTGGATGGCGACATTATCCTGTGCCTCGACCGTACTTGCCCCTAAATGAGGCGTACAGATAACCTTGTCATGACCGAATAGGATATTGTCTTTTGCCGGCTCTTCGGCAAAAACATCCAATGCCGCGCCTGCAACCTTGCCGTTATTCAGCGCTTCAAGTAAATCTGCCTCATTCACCAATCCACCTCGGGCGACGTTCATAATGCGTACACCGTCTTTCATTTTGGCGAATGCTTCTTTGTTGATGATATTGGTGGTCTTATCGGTTTTGGGAACATGCAAAGTGATAAAATCCGATTTTGCAAACAGGTCATCCAGCTCGACTTT
Source organism: uncultured Micavibrio sp. (assembly GCA_913057885.1). Taxonomy (GTDB): domain Bacteria; phylum Pseudomonadota; class Alphaproteobacteria; order Micavibrionales; family UBA1664; genus UBA1664. Next base: position 3,811 of record CAJXOI010000100.1, on the reverse strand, counting down.
TTCAATACCCATTTCCACGGCGCGGTCATCTGTCAGAAATGGGTCATAGCCAACGACCTTCATCTTTAGCCCCTGGGCGCGGTCAATCACAATCGCACCAATATTCCCGCACCCAATAACACCCAAAGTCTTATTGAATAACTCAACGCCCATAAAATCTTTTTTGGGCCATTGCCCGGCGTGGGTTGCCGCGTTGGCTTGGGGGATTGATCTGGCGAGGGCCATCATCATGGAAATTGTATGCTCGGCCGTTGTGACGCTATTGCCAAAGGGTGTGTTCATCACAATAACACCACGTTCTGTGGCGTGGGGGATGTCAACATTATCAACACCGATGCCTGCGCGGCCGATGACTTTGAGGTTTGTTGCCGCGTCTAAAATATCAGATGTGACCTTTGTCGAGGACCGAATAGCCAGCCCATCATAATCACCAATGATTTTTTTGAGCTCTCCAGGGGATTGTCCGGTGATGACATCGACATCAACACCTTTTTGTCTAAATATCTCGGCGGCAAGCGGTGCCATTTTATCGCTGATCAAAACTTTTGGCATTGGAACCTCCTCATCTTTAATCTTAAGATGGCGAAGGCAATGAAAAAGTCAAATCATTGCATCGCGAAATAAAGGGTTTATCCCCTTATTATAATGATGGGCGCGTTTTTACTTGTTTGGCCCATGCATCCCAAGCGTCTGTGTTTTTGTCCATTTTATCCAAACGGGCCATGTTGATTTGTGGTTTGGGCGCATCAATATCAGTTGTTGTTGCCTGAACGATGACGGCATCATTCCCTTTAATGACACGATTTAAAAATCCGTTTTCTTTTGGCGATCCAAAAACCATAATGCAATCAGACCCTGCAATTTGTTTTGGCAAATCATAATCAAAATCGGCCGTTTGTGTGAAATGCCCGATACAAGATTGTGCCGACCTGTGGCGATCACAAAATTTTCCAGTGAAAAAGGATGATTCGGCATCATTGCTTTCAAACACAATTGGAACATTTGTGAATATATCGGCAATTCGCGATGACATGGCCGCACCGGTTTCGGCATAAGCCTCGGTCACAACAATGATTGGGCGGCTTGATTGCGCGATTTGCTTGGCCCATTTTCGTTCTTGTAAGCTGATAATTGCGGCGCGTTGACGTGCGCCCCGCTGTTCTGTGTTATCAACCACCAAAACAGGTTTGAGTGCAGGGTCTGCCGCTGGCGATCCACCCATTTGTCGTGCTGCTGGTTGGCTTTGTTCCATTTGATCTGACATTTTTTTTATCCCTTTATCCGCAATAAAAACCATCGCGCGTACGGCGTGCAAATTCTGTTTCCTGAGTTACGCGAGCCGGGGCGGGTTGAGGCTGTTTTGTCGTAACATTATTAAAGGCATATTTTGACTTTCCGCCCCACCAATTTTTGACTGTTTCGAATAATTTCATTTTTATCTCCGTTCATTTTAAATATTAAAAAAAGCGCCTGACTTTTTGAGTGAGGCGCTGGTTTCGTTTTTTCCTTTTTAGGATTTCAGGTTAAACGGTCACAGCCCCCTTACGAATCACCACGAGGAGGTTGAGAAGAAGTACAATAATATTTGCGTTTTGTTTAACCATAAATTTATCAAAACATATCTTTTAAATGCATTGCAACATTAAATTTTAATTTACGCCGCTTTTGAAAGATTATTTCGTTTAACTTTGTCATAGGCCCATTCAATCCACGGCAATAGTGCTTGAATATCCCAGGTCTCGACCGTTGCGCCGCCCCAAATGCGTAAACCGGCAGGCGCATCGCGATAGGCGGCGATGTCCTTTGCGGCATTTTCTTCATCCAATAATTTGACCATATCTTTGATAAAGGCTTTGTCGTCACCTGTGGTCTTTATGCTAAGGCAAATAGATGTTGTTGATCGAGTCTTTGGATCATGAGCCAGAAAATCCACCCATTCTGTTTTTTGAACCCATTCATTTATCACTTCAAAATTGGCCTGTGATCGCTTAATAGTCTCGGAAACCCCGCCGACGGACTCAACCCAATTCAAGGCATCCAAGCAGTCCTCAACCGCCAACATTGAGGGTGTGTTGATTGTTGAGCCCTCGAAAATACCCTCATTTAATTTGCCACCCTTTGTCATGCGGAAAATTTTAGGTAAACCCCAAGGCGGAGTGTATGTCTCCAATCGCTCGACCGCACGAGGGGATAGGACAATCATGCCATGCGCACCCTCGCCGCCTAAAACTTTTTGCCATGACCATGTGGTGACATCCAATTTTTTCCACGGCATGTCATAGGCAAAAACGGCCGATGTTGCATCACAGATTGTTATCCCTTCGCGGTCATCAGGAATCCAATTAGCATTCGGGACACGTACGCCTGATGTTGTACCATTCCACGTAAACACACAATCATGTCCGGGATTGTACTGCGACAGGTCAGGAATATCACCATAATCGGCGGTGTATGGCTGTACGTTATCTAACTTAAGGTGATCGCGAATGTCTTTCAGCCAATCTGTCGAAAATGACTCCCACGCAAATACATCAACTGGGTGGGCGCCCAACATCGACCATAACGCCATTTCTACAGCCCCCGTATCAGAAGCAGGAACAATCCCGATTTTATAATCTGCGGGAATGCCCAACAACGCACGATGTTGTTCAATCACTTGTTTTAATTTTGCCTTACACTGCGCGGCACGGTGAGATCGCCCCAATTTGGCGTGATTTAGGGCATTTAAATCCCATCCTGGGCGTTTGGCGCATGGACCAGAAGAAAAATTGGGGTTATTTGGCAATGTGATTGGTTTTTCGGCTGTCATGGGTGCTCCTCTTATTCTATGGTTATTTTATGCCTTATTTAACCTTTGTCACGCCAAAACCTGAAAAAGATTTTGACCTTTGGATAAAAAAATCCCATTCCGATATAGGTATTGCTGATCGTGAGGTTTTGGATGATCGCGCCGTACGGTGGCAGCTTGAAAAAACAATCGCAAAAGATACTTTGGATGCCGTAAGGCAAGAGTTTAAAGTCGACATATTTCAAACTGATGGAGCGCCAATCAAACTTTTTATGGCGGATATGGACTCTACTATAGTGAGCGGCGAAACCTTGGATGATATGGCGGCGTTGTGTGGGATTGGCGAACAAATTGCCTCTATCACAGATCGTGCCATGCGGGGTGAGCTGGATTTCGAGGCGGCGCTTAATGAACGCATAGCATTATTAAAAGGCATGTCAGTGTCTATCCTTGATCAAGCTTTGAATGAAATGCAGTTAAACGAGGGGGCTGAAATTCTTTTAAAACATCTAAAATCAAAAGATATTTATTGTGTTCTTGTTTCAGGAGGGTTCATGCAATTTACATCCCATATTGCCGACCAGTTGGGTTTCGATGCGCATTACGGCAATGTTTTGTTGACGGAACCACAAAAAGATGTCCGTGATATTTCTTTTTTGGGGCAAGGGGCGCCCGCTATTGTGCCGCCAGATCAACTTGTTTTAAGCGGAGAAGTGCAAAAACCTATCTTGGATAAACAGTTTAAGAATCAAAAATTACAAGAACTGCAATCTGCAATGAACTTACAATCATCTGAAGTTATGGCTATTGGTGATGGGGCGAATGATTTGATGATGCTTGAGTCAGCGGGCGTGGGTGTTTCTTATTTCGGAAAACCATTGTTGAAAGAGACATTGATCAATCAAATCAATTGTACGGATTTATCGGCTTTAACATATGTGGTTTAACCGAAGCTTCGTATTGGCGTTGGCAATTGTCCCATAATTTCTAATCTTAATTTTTCTTGCATCGCATCTTTAAAAT
>CAJXOI010000099.1 GCA_913057885.1 uncultured Micavibrio sp. | reverse complement strand
GGAATGGTTACCCCAGATTGTCATTTTTTCAACATCCGACGAATGGGCGTCCACTTTTTCCGCCAATTGGCTGAGTGCTCGGTTATGGTCAAGGCGCATCATCGCCGTAAAACAGGACGGGTCCAGATCTGGCGCGTTTTGTTGCGCAATCAACGCGTTTGTATTGGCTGGGGTCCCCACCACCAAAACCTTCACATCGCGTTTGGCATGGTCGTTCAATGCCTTTCCTTGCGGGCCGAAAATGGCGCCATTGGCCTCTAACAAATCCTTGCGCTCCATACCCTCACCACGAGGGCGGGCACCGACCAACAGGGCAAAGTCTACATCCTTAAACGCGACATTTGGGTCATCAGTAGTGATTGTCCCCGCCAATGTTGGGAAGGCACAATCATTCAACTCCATCACAACGCCATCAAGGGCTGGAAGCGCGGGCGTAATTTCCAACAGGTGGAGAATAACAGGTTGGTCGGCACCTAACATGGCGCCCGATGCAATGCGAAATAATAATGCGTATCCGATTTGTCCTGCTGCGCCTGTGACGGCGACTCTGACTGGTTCTTTCATAGTAATAATCCTTTACAGTTTATCTTGGATTTAGCCTATGCGTTCGTTGCCCCAGTGTAAAGAGCATATAAAAAACTTGACTTTGATATTGTCATATAATTAAGATCATGATGGATTTTTACAGGGAATAAAAGGCGTGACAGATATTATCCAACCGGAATATATGGGCGATCGTAACATGTTGCTTGACCTTGCACAGGTTGAACAATTGAAGCATTCGACACGAATACAAAAACGGCTCATTGGGCGCGAGGGTGCGGGCCTCAGATATCTGGGCCTGTTACTTTTGACAAGTCGGAAAGAGCTTATGCGGCTCCCTTACATTGGGAAAACAGTTCTTGACGAAATTGAAGATTTCCTTGAACAGCTGAGTGAAAAAACAGGTCGGGTATACAAGCTTAAACCTAATGCCGACTTTGACGGCAGTGCAATTACTATAACAGGAGATCATCGCCACGTGGACGACTATGTTAAACATAAGTATAGTCTTCTCTCAGACCACACTATCCTTAGTGAGCCGATTATATATGGCAATGCCACGTCAGCAGACATGAAGGGTTTTGCCGCGAGTGATTTTGAAATCGTGGCCGCAAGTGCCGAAAACGGGCATGTTGTGTATGACGTGCGTTTTAAAGACGAAAAGCTTCGCCTACAATGGCAAAACTTGGTCAAAGACGGTTATATTCAATTCAGAACTCTAAATGAAGACACGCCTCAACAGTCTGTCTTTCGCGAGAGAATGAGAGCAAATTGCGTGTTATTGACGGAAGAAGACGATGGCGTCATGGCCTATTACGACCATGGGTCTGACTCACTTATCGCCCTAGCATCAGGAAATAATATCCTAAAGGGTTTTGCAGAGGCTGTGAATGAGATTTTGCCCGCCGCGCAAGAAGCCGCAGTAAAAGGCGCACCAAATCGTTATGGCTTATTGGCAAGACCAGCTTAATCATTGCATTGGATTTGTTAAATCCAATCCTTCCGTACGTATAATGTCCTGCACCGCGTCATAGATTTTGGTCAGGTTTTTCTTGGTATCCGCCTCCATTCGAATGGTCAGAGCGTTTTGCGTGTTTGAGGCCCTCAGCAGCCACCATCCGTAGTCATATTCAACCCGCACGCCGTCAATGCCGATTACACGTGCACCTTCTGCCTTTTCTTTTGCCAAGTTCGCCAACTTCTCGACCGTTTGGAATTTTTTTTCTTCATCCACTTCCAAACGAACTTCGGGCGTAGAGCATAACTCTGGCAAATCAGCCGTAAGCGCAGACATCGGCCCTTCGGCCGCATTCATCACATTCAACATCCGTATGGCGCAATATAACCCATCGTCAAATCCGTACCAGCTATCACCAAAAAAGATATGACCAGACAACTCTCCTGATAAGGGGGATTTTTCCTCCGCCATTTTGGTTTTAATCAATGAGTGCCCTGTTTTCCACATAATCGGATTCCCACCCATTTTTTCAATTTCAGAAAACATCACAGGTGAACATTTCACATCACCGACAATGGTTGCACCGGGATGGCGTTTCAAAACATCTCGGCAATACAGGATCATCATTGTGTCACAACGAATGACCTCGCCCTTTTCATTCACAATGCCAATACGGTCGCCATCACCGTCAAAAGCAATGCCGATGTCGCAATTATTTTCAGCAACGATCTTTTGTAAATCAACAAGGTTTTTATCTACTGTTGGATCGGGGTGGTGATTAGGGAAATCGCCATCAACATCATCATAAAGCACAAAATGATTGCCAGGTAATTTTGTCACGATATCTTTTAATATAGCGCCCGTGGCGCCATTTCCCGCATCCCATGCCACACGAATATCGCGCGCGGGATTGGCCACGTAATCCTTTACCAAACGGTTCACGTAATCTGCACGGATATCCAATTCTGTCTCTGTGCCATAATCCCCTTTTTCCCAATCGGCATTAGCCGATATGCGTCCAATTTCTTGGATCAAATCACCAAAAACAGACCTGTTTTGCAGAACCATCTTAAACCCGTTATATTCAGGTGGGTTATGTGACCCCGTTATCATAATCGCCCCATCAAATTGACGATCCTTTGCCGCGAAATAAGTCATCGGCGTTGGCCCAAGCGGAAGACGCACAACATTAATACCAACCGTACGCAACCCCTTCACAACGGCCGCAGATAATGGTGGGGAGCTGTGACGACCATCGAACCCGACAACAACTTGTGTGCCACCTGCGCGGCGCACTAGCGTTCCAAAAGACGCACCAATCGCCCATGCATCTGCATCACTCACCGTTTTTCCAACAATCCCGCGAATATCATACTCTCGCAAAATTGACGGATCAAAATTATGCGGTTTTTTATTTTTGTTTTCCTGTTCTGGCTCAGGCTGCGGCATGATTTTTGTCTCTTTCAATATATTTTTGCAGGATTTTATATGTCGCCTCGCCGAATTCCGGATCAGCAAGGGCAAAGGCCAAATTCGCCTCGATAAACCCTAAATGATGGCCGCAATCGTAAGTCTCCCCTTTTAATTTGACGGAGTGAAATGGTTGACTTTCCATCAACCGAACCATTGCATCCGTCAATTGAATTTCACCGCCGGCGCCGACCTTACGCTCCTCCAGCAAGGTAAAAATTTCAGGCTGGAGAATGTAACGACCTAAAATATGCAGATTGGATGGCGCGTCCTTTGGATCCGGTTTTTCAACCATGGCATTGATGGCCGTTACCTCTTTTTCCTCGTTTTCAACATCAACAATTCCATACTTATAGGTCAGGTCACGCGGCACGGGCGAAGTGGCAATAATATTTCCGCCAACATTGTTGTAGGCCTCGATCATTTGCGCCATGCACCCTGTTTCACCCAACGTCATCACATCAACCAAAAAAACCGCAAACGGTTCATCACCAACCAAATTTTTCGCGCACCATACGGCGTGCCCTAATCCCAAAGCACGTTGTTGCATGGTAATTTGAACCTTGCCAGACGGAATGTCACTGTGTGAAAGTTTTTCCAACAAATCCAACTTATCCTTTTTTTCCAATTCATCGCGAAGTTCGGGCTGGATTTCAAAATGTTGGGTAATGAGTGATTTGCCACGACCAGAAACAAAAATAAATTCTTCTATTCCGGCCTCTTGCGCCTCTTCGACAGCGCGTTGAATTAACGGACGATCAACAAGCGGTAACATTTCTTTTGGCATCACTTTGGTTGCAGGCAAAAACCGCGTACCAAGCCCCGCAACGGGAAAGACCGCTTTTCTAACTGGTTTATTCATGGATCAGAGAATGCCCTTCGTTGCACCAAAATGCAAGGGTAAATAGTCTCTTTCCCTAAGTAAACGAAACTCAAAAAACGCGTTCAATTATCTGATTAACTTTTGCTGAGGCGTTACGTCTTTAAGCCCCATAACATGACTAAATTCTGTATTGTCTTTCATGCGATCTAAAATTGTTCTGACATTGAGCGCGGCCCATAAAACCCTTGCCCCCTGATACTTCCATACAGGATTACCTTCAAATTTTTCTCTTTTATAAAAATGCCATAACTCCTCAGATATTTTCTCCAGACCGGCGCGCTGACCGCGTGCATCGGTGCCTGCCCTCCCCACAACAGCACTGGACATTCTGAATAGGTCTTTTTTCAGCTGTATCCAATAAATGCGGCGGGCGATATCACGGGCCCTCATGAAATCTTCTCTTTCCTGGGATCCATCAGGATACTCCAAAGCCTTAATTTCAAATTTCTCCGGAACAAAACCAAAATAACTGCGCTCTAGATCTAATAGATTTCCTAATTTCCATGGTTCTTGCTCGCAATATTCATTGACTTTTGACGGGTCAAGGTCATGTGATCCTTCAACAAGCTGTTTTAACAATTGGCGCCGCGTAACGCGTTCCAATTCTTTTTGCGCCTCTTCAACAAGTCGCTGCGCTCTCAAAACCTCGGGATCGTCACTAACATCCAGGTCCACCTTGGGAAGCGCACTCGGATTATGCCTTTTTAATATTGCTGTATCGGTTTGATCCTCTTCCGGCATTAATTCACTTGGCTTGCTTCTCCCTGAAAATAACGCGGTGACATTTTGACCTTGCTCAGTTTTTGAAGGCTTAGGGGTTTTTGCAAAAGCGCCAGATCCAACGTGGCACTTTTGTCCCCATGACCTATGTTCAGATGGCATTGGCGCA
>CAJXOI010000098.1 GCA_913057885.1 uncultured Micavibrio sp. | reverse complement strand
TTCAACTGCATCCAAGGACACAACCAAACTTTCATACCCATCTTTTGAACATTATAACAGAACATATAGTCTTCTGAAAGGTATCTATTAGAATATTCACCAGCTAAACCATTTCGTTTGTCCTTCAAAAATTCAATCACATCTTCGGATTTAGCATCTGGATTTTTTTCAAAAAACGCAGTGAAAAGCCGTTTTAAAATCATCGCGTCGGCTACATCGTGAACATGAAATTCATCAAAACATAATAACTGTGTGTTCGCGGCGATATCCTTAGCTATTTGTGGCAAGGGATCTTTCCCCTTACCACCCTCACGCAGGATTTTTACGCTGTTGTGAACGTCCAACATAAAAATGTTGAAATGAACACGCCGTTTTTCAGTAATAGGAACATTATCAAAAAACAAATCCATGATCATGGTCTTGCCTCGGCCAACCCCGCCCCAGATATAAAGCCCCTTTGGTGAAATCAATTTGGAAAACCATGATCTTTTAGGCGGCATAGAGAAATATAAAAATAAATCATTTAGTTTACGCACCAAATGCATTTGTCCGTCATCATCATGAAAATTGTTTTTCTGCGCAAAGCTCTGGTATATCGTCGTGAAATCTGTCATTTTTCCCCCATGAAGATTGCATCATGGAACGTGAATTCAATCAAGGCAAGACATGAACATGTTTTGCGTTGGATCGACTCCATCAAACCGGATATTTTATTTATACAGGAATTAAAGGGGATCGAAGAAAATTTCCCGAAATCCGATTTTGGCGATCGTGGCTATCACCTCGCCATAAATGCGCAAAAAACATATAACGGTGTTGCGATCGCATCGAAATATCCAATCAATGTCCTTTCTGATTCTATTTTGGACGGTGATGACCAAGCACGATTTCTAGAAGTTGAAATTGAAAATATTCGTATGATGAATTGCTATATGCCCAACGGAAACCCCGTCGATTCCGAAAAATATCCATATAAAATAAATTGGAGCAATAGCTTAATAAAAAAAATTAACTTATTGTATAAAAAAGATATTTCATTTTTAATTGGTGGGGATTTTAACATCATTCCAACCATCAATGACGTTCACGACCCAATCAAGTGGGAGGGGGATGCCCTGTTCCGCCCAGAGAGCAGAGCCCTTTATCGTACCATGCATAACATAGGGCTCTATGATGCATATCGCATAAAACACCCTTATGAGACCGATTGTTACACTTTTTGGGATTATCAGGGTGGCGCATGGCCGCAAAATAAAGGCATTCGCATTGATCACTTCCTCCTGACTCCAGATTTGGCTGATCAATTAAAATCATGTGATATTGACCGCGAGCCGAGAGGGTGGGATAAAGCATCCGACCACACACCCATTATTATTGAATTATGAGATTGATCCCTGCCCTTTTGATCCTCACATCCTGCGCAACCGTACCCCCAAGTCATGTCTATCACAGACAAGGCCTACCGCTTCCCACAATTGATTATTTCCCCGTATGCCGATCTTACGGATGCGCAAAAATTGATATGGAATCACTATCTCCTACGGATAAATCAAATATAAAAAATATATTTAAAACAAATGATAATTCAGATAATGAAATCCAAAATATTAAAAAATATATTGCCTTTATGGAACGTGAAATCGGTGCACGGACAGGCACGTCCAAAGATGTTGGCGGCACATATAAACGCCTTGGTCACATGCAACAAGACTGCGTTGATGAAAGCACGAATACAACAACCTATCTTATTCTCGCGGATCAATTAGGTGTTTTAAAATTCCATGATGTCTTGGCCCTCACATCACGCCCCCCGATATTATCAGGACGCTTGGGCCCTCATCGCACCGCCGTTATTCAAAATAAAAACACTGGCGAAAAATTTGCGGTAGATAGCTGGTTTCACGATAATGGCGTTACGCCAGAGGTGGTACCCCTTGATCAATGGCGATGGGGATGGCATCCTCAAAACCACAATGAATAAGATTCTATTATTTTTTCTAATTCTTGCCCCCTTCGCTGCAGAAGCGCGCCCTGTTTCATACCCTGGCGGGTGGACAGTCATGATGCAAAATAGCGGCGATATGCATTCCATACACACGCATTATTCCCCGTCGGCAAAATATTCCATTGGTTTGCGAAACGAATATGACCGACGTGATGATTTTCAAAATCACTCCATACAATTAAATAATCTGGTCAAACGTTGGAACAATCCCGACTCGCAAGCTAATTTTTATCTAAAAAGTGGAATTGGTTACGCCATTAAAAAAGGAAATTCTGATCAATCCCCTTCCGCATTTACAGGTATTGCAGCCGATTGGGAAAATCGTCGATATTTTGTCTCCTATGAAAACAGGTATGTTCATGCCAATGATATTACTGATGACTTTCATCAATCTGGACGTATCGGTTTCGCCCCCTATATTGGCGATTTTGGGGATCTTCACACTTGGCTGATGCTTCAAATCGACCACCACCCAGAGGCAAATAATGACGATCACCTCACTGTTACTCCTTTGCTTCGCCTTTTTTACGACACACATTTATTGGAAACTGGAATAAATGATAATAACGATGTATTATTCAACTATATAAAAAGGTTTTAAACATGCGTTTTTTAATGATAGCTACAGCAGTTTTTTTTCTTTCCGGAACGGCAATAGCCAAAGATATTACTGTTAATGTCAATGGTATGGTCTGTGATTTTTGCGCCCAATCCCTGGAAAAGGTCTTTTTAAAGGAAGATGGCGTCCAAAACTTGGACATAAGCCTTAAAAATAAAACCGTTGTCATTCAATTGGATGATGATGCCGACATCTCAGATGAAAAAATAAATGAATTGATTGAATGGGCAGGATACGAAACAGCCGGGATTATAAGATGAGTATTGTGTTTACCTTTACTGAATCCGCGGCCAAGCGGATCGCAGACATTATCCAGGATCAAAACCTTGGCAATGATTACTTCTTTCGCCTAACCGTTGAAGGGGGCGGATGTTCCGGCTTCCAATATAAAATGGATATGGACAACCAACTGGCTGACGATGATTTGGTCTTTGAAAAAGACGGCGTGCGTGTTGCAATTGATTCTGTCTCGGCTCCCTATCTTGATGGGTCGCAGCTGGATTATCAATTTTCCTTAGGAGGGTCCATTATGAAAGTGATCAACCCGAACGCTGCTTCCTCATGTGGGTGCGGTGTTTCATTCGGGATATAAATTTGTAATGAAGATGCCAATAGTTTAACCTAATTTTTTAGGTATAAAATTATGCATTTGACAAATTTTATTAAAGATAAGCGATTAACCGAGGGCGAAGACAGCTTTTTTGAATCTTTCCTTGATACCGTTAAAGATTTTGGATTTGACTATTTCTGTTATCACATTATCCGTCCCGACATAGAAAATCACTTTGATTACTATCATGTCAGAGGGAACTTCCCCAAAGAATGGGAAGATTATTATATAAAAAATAACTTTGCAAAGATCGACCCCATTCAAAAGCTTGCTCAAGTGCAAAGTGAGCCATTCTTTTGGCGAACAATACCAGAGAATTTCAAAATATCCGAGGAGGGAATGGCTTATCTTGATAAACTTTTTAACGCGGGTTTTTCAGACGGCATTAACATCCCTATTGCACGAAGGGACCTCACAAACGCTAATTTTGGTTTCTGCCGCGCCGAGGGCGATTTGGATCTATCCGAAGATGATATCACAATTCTAAAATACATATGTCAGCACGCTCACGAAATCTATCTAAAACACTATTTTCACAACTTCAAAGTCGATCTTCCAACATTATCCCCCAGAGAGCAGGAAGTCCTCTACTGGGCCGCACGAGGGAAAAGCAACAACATTATCGCAGATATTATTGGCATTTCACCCCATACTGTCGATACGATTTTCAGGCGTTGCTTTACAAAACTACGCATGAATGATCGGGTCTCAGTCATCATAAAAGCCCTTTACCTTGGGCTGATTGATTGCCAAAAAATTAAGCGCTTATAATCTTGTAACGGTTTAGCGTGACAGCAAACTTCGTGACATGACTATTTTAAGGATTTTTTTATTCTACAACAGTAACAAGGTAATTAAAAACAATAAGACCTTGTTGCCAGCGATAATAAAAAGCAAACTATTGAAACTACTCACCCCATATGGTGAGTTTTTTTGTGTCTAAATTTTATGATCCTGATTATCATTTGCCGACAAACCTGTATTCAAAAAGCCTATTCTTTTAATTGTTTGAGCACAGAAAACGGAGATTCATCATCATTTTCCGACTTTTTTGCGTCGTAACTATAGATTTTCGCTTTATGATTAGGCTTTTTTGATTGCTTTTTTGGCTTCCTTGTATTTTTTTCTTTATTTTTATCTATTTTAGGCTTTGGCCTATCAGAAATTTTACCTTTTTTAAGTAAAAATACCGCCAAATCAGGCTTTACCTCTTCTTGTTTTTCATTTGCTTCCGATTTTTCCACATCTTCATGCGGTTTTTCTGCCTTGTCTTCATTCAGTTTTCTAAACCCCATAGATTGTAAGACGGCATAAAGATCATCCTCACCGCACCCCAACCATTCCATATATTGTTGCTTGGCCTGAAACTTAAAATCTTTGGATGAGTCATAAATATCCGTGACCACACGATCCAACATATCAATTCGGATACATAAATTGCCAAAAACCGGATATCCTATTGACCTGAAATAGTGTCGGTCTATGCCTTCCGGGTTGACTTGGACGGAAACGCGCCCATCAGCAGGGCGATCCATAGGTAGAGATCGGCCATGC
>CAJXOI010000097.1 GCA_913057885.1 uncultured Micavibrio sp. | reverse complement strand
AGGGTTGTGGGGGCAGAGGGAACCCAATACGAGGGTTTAAGATTTGCATATATTGGCTCAGATACGAATGTGACGATTAATGTTGATTTTAATCAGGGCTTATCGGAAAGGCTTTTAAATTCTATCGAGCCATTTAACTCTATTAACAACGGTTTATTGGTTCAAGAACGGGCTTCACTACAATCCATTAACAACGAAAAAGCGCAAGAAGCCTCGGAAATCCGCGCAAGAGCTGAAGAATTTCGCGCATCGGAAATCGATCGTTATGCGAAATTAGAAGCCGATATTTCGGCATTAAACCTTTTGCTCGATCAAATTCGTGCTATATTGGGAGCGGATAGAGATGACGACTAATCTAATGACAAACTCAGGAAACAACACCCCAAGAAATAACCCTTATGCTGCCGCTGCTTCTGCTTATGGAACGGCTCAGGAACACGACCTGTCGGGTTTCGAAATTGCCGCAAAACTCTATGAGGGAATGCTCAGATTCATTGGTCAGGCTAAAAAGGCATATCAAGATGATCGTCTTGAGGATATGGTGGAATACAACATCAAAGCTTCAAAAATTGTGAGTGCCCTCCTTGGCACATTAAATTTCGAAGAGGGTGGTAAGGCTGCGGTTTATTTAAATGATCTTTACTTAGAGGTGTTTAAGCGCCTGACATTTATTTTGCGAGCCGACGATGTTGTTGCGGAATTTGATTATATCCGTGACCTTTTATCGCCTGTTGCCAAAATGTGGGCGGATCATGCGGAAAATGCAAAAAAGGCCAATCCTGACACGCATATTACGGCCCCTGAAGTGCCTGAATCACTCCGCTAATCTTTCCTTGTCAACGTTACGTGAACCCCGTACAATTTATGCTGGGAATCCTATCACAAAGCGTGCTCTATGCTAAAAATACCAACTTTAATATTGCTTTGCACATCGTTCTTTTGGGCATCTTATGCCCATGCTGAGACGATTGACGAGGCCATGGCGCGGGCCGTGAAAAGCCATCCGTCAATTCATGCATCACGTGCGGCGGCAGAGGCCGCTTACCAAACCGTTCAGGAAGAGGAGGCTGCCTTGTATCCGACGGCCACTGCTTCGGGTAGCTTTGTGCGTATTTATTCAAATACAACAACGACAAGGGGATTGTCTGTATCCCGTGGAGCGGGTTATAGCTGGTTTGGCGAGGGAAGCGGAAGTCTGTCTCAAACGCTCTATGATTGGGATGCAACCCGCTCTTCAATTGGTGCGGCTGATTTCAGGTATCAATCAGCCGAGTCTCTAAGTGATGCACAGGTTCTGAATATCGCACTGACTGCTGCGCAATCTTATATCCAAGTGATGAGGGCGAAAACGCTTTTGGATAGAGCGCAACAAAATAAAAGTTTAATTCAAGGGTATTACAATCGTATTCAATCGGCCTTCGAGGAGGGCGGTGTTGACAAATCACAAGTCTCTCGTGCGCGTGATATTTTGTCTTTGGCGGATAACGCCGTCTTGCAACTTGAAACAGATATGCAGATCGCACAGGCAAATTATAAGGAGGCAATAGGAGATCTACCTGAAACCGATATGGTGGAACCAACTGTAAAAGCGTCAACTGTTCCTGAAACCATTCAAGATGCCATTGATATGGCGCATAATTTTAATCCGCAAGTGAGAGCATTGGAAGATGATATTCGTGCGGCAGATATGGATGTCAGTCGAGAAAAAGTGAGTCACTTACCGACCCTTAATGCAGAAGTTTCGGCTTTTAAAAGAGATCAAAAAGATCTTGTCGGAGGAGAGTCCGAGGATGTACGTGGTCTTTTGGTTGCCAATTGGGGGTATTCTTTTGGAGGGGCGCAGGATGCGGCCTATCGCCGAGCGTTAAGCACATTACGGCAATTTCAAAATGATTATCTGGCATTGAAGCGGCAAATACAACGGGACGTCGAGGTTGCATGGGCGACATATAATTTGTCGACTCAAAGAAAAGAAAATGAAAAAAGGCGCCTTGCCGCTGCGGAAGAAACATTGCAAACCTATCTTGAGCAATATGAAGGCGGACAACAATCTTTGTTGGAGGTTCTGAGTGTCACGAACGCGAGATTTCAGGCACAAAGAGGTTATTTTGATAACGTCTATCAGGAAATAGGTGCCATATATAACCTAAAGGCTGTCATAGGGTTGCCTCTCTATAATCATGAGCATACGGACAATGTCGCAGCAGCAGAATGATGACCCGCTTCTCAACTGCCTTGTGCAGCTAACCAAACATTATGGTCGCGCGCAATCGGCAAGCTCTCTTACGGCTGAGCTACCCTACACAGAAAAAGGAATGAGCGTAGAGTTGTTTCAAAAGGCGGCTTTGCGGGCGAAAATCAGAACAAAAACCGATAAAAGAAAAATTCAATCTTTATCTGAGGATCTATGTCCATGTGTGCTGATTTTAAAGGATAATCAGGCTGTAATTTTATTTGAGATAGAGGGTGAAAAGGCCAAAATATATCGCGCAAAAGATGATAAAAAAGTCACTGTCAAATTGGACAGCTTGGAGGAAGATTATGCCGGTTATACAATTTTAACATCCCCGTTTGTTGAACGGCGGCGTGATGAGCGGCATTGGTTTTGGTCAGTTGTGCGTGATAATCGTGAAACTTATCGCAAAGTGATGATTGCGGCACTTTTGATCAATCTTTTTGGATTGGCAGGGCCTTTATTCATCATGAATGTTTATGACCGGGTGATCCCCTATAACGCGTTTGAAACGGGTTGGGTATTGGCGATTGGCGCTTTGACAATCTTTGGTTTTGATTTTCTGATGCGTACCTTGCGCGGGTATTTTATAGATGTTGCGGGGCGCAAATTGGACGTGATTGTCGGTGGCCGAATTTATGATCATTTGTTGAATATGCGTATGGCTTTCAAGCCTAAAAGCAGTGGCGCCTTTGCGAGTCAATTACGCGAATTTGAATCTGTGAAAGAGTTTTTCACATCTGCAACTCTGGTCAGTTTGGTTGATCTTCCATTTTCTTTATTATTTATATTCGTCATTTATTTGTTAGCAGGGAATATCGCGCTTGTATTGCTGGCGATTGTAGTGGCGGTAATGGTAATCGGGTTCCTAATCCAAATTCCGTTAAAGTCAGTTGTAAAAGACAGTATGGAAGCTAACGAGGCTAAACATGGATTGTTGGTTGAAACCATCAATGGGATTGAATCTATAAAATTAACGCGCGCCGATGGTCAAATGCGTGACAAATATGATTACTATTTGGGGCAAGCGGCGAAATGTGCCCAAGGCTCCCGCTTTTTTTCAGCTTTGGCGGCAAACAGCGCGACGTTACTGCAACAATCAACTTCGATCATCATTATATTGTTTGGGATGTATATGGTGGCCGATGGCACATTGACCATGGGGGCATTAATTGCAGCAGTTATTCTTGGCGGAAAGGCGATAGCACCAATTGGTCAGATTGCATCACTTATGGCACGGTTTCATGGGGTGCGAGGGTCGCTCAAGCTTTTGGATAATTTCATGAAAACAGATGTTGACCGCCCACAAAATCAAAGCTTTCTTCATCGACCTGATCTAAAAGGGGCTATCAAATTTGACCGGGTTGGGTTTGTGTATCCAAATGACACACGCAAGGTTTTGGACGGGGTCAGCTTTGAAATTAAACCAGGTGAAAAGGTAGGTATTGTTGGACGTATTGGGTCAGGGAAAAGCACGATTACCAAGGTTATGGCGGGGTTATACCAACCGGCGGAGGGCGAAGTCTTCTTTGATGGTACTGACTACCGTCAAATTGACCCCGCGGATTTAAGACGCGCCATAGGATATGTTGCACAAGACACCATTTTATTTACGGGGACGGTGCGCGAGAACATTATTGCAGGATATCCGCAGGCAACCGAAGAACAGATATTGGCCGCCGCCAAACAATCAGGAGCCCATGAATTTATAAGTAAACATCCGATGGGTTATGATGCCCCGGTTGGTGAAAAAGGTGATGCTCTCTCTGGTGGCCAAAAGCAATGTATTGCCCTGGCACGAGCGTTGATTACCGACCCGAAAATTATTATAGGCGATGAGCCAACAAACCATATGGATTCCCAGGCCGAATTAAATTTCGTTGATCAAATCAAAAAAATTTCAAAGGATAAAACGCTTATTTTAATCACGCATCGGCTACATCTTTTGCATCTTGTTGATCGTCTTATTTTAATCGAGGGTGGGCGTTTGATAGCCGATGGCCCGCGGGAGGATGTTATGAATGCATTAACAGGTAAACAACCATCCAAAGATAAAGAAGGGTAGGCGAAAAATGACTGATCACCATCGCCTGACCGATTTGGATTTTATGAGCGAGCTTCAGGCGGCAAAACGCCTTCAACCCGTATGGCAATCGCATGCCCTTTTGATCATCATCATTGCGCTATTGGTTTTTATATTCATATGGGCGGCGGTGTCCGAGGTTGAGATAATAACTCGCGGTGAAGGGCAAGTCGTTCCCAGTTCGGAAATTCAGCTTGTCCAATCACTGGAAGGCGGGATATTGGCTGAATTAAACATCGAAGAGGGGGATAGGGTTGAACAAGGCCAGGTGCTGGCGCGCATTGAAAATGTTGCCTTTGCATCTGAAGAGCGTGGGATAGAGGCACAGCTGCTATCTTTAAATCTCAAACAGTTGCGATTAAACGCTGAAATTGAAGAAGAAGAATTTATCATCCCTGATGATATGATGGCGCAAAATCCGGAATTGGCTCGCAACGAGATAGAATTATACGAAGCGCGGCAAGAAGCTTTG
>CAJXOI010000096.1 GCA_913057885.1 uncultured Micavibrio sp. | reverse complement strand
AAATCGCATTCTGATAAATTTGCATCCTTTAGATTGGAATATGAAAAATTTGCTCCACGAAATGATCCGTCATCCATATTGGCACAGGACAAGTTTTGCCCAGATAAATCCACGTAATCTAGTGCAATTTTTTGATTGATGGCTTCCTCAACGCATTCTTTTATAGAGGAAAAATACCCTTCAAAAATAACGGCTTTTGTTTGATAGTTCAAAAGGCTTATTAAATTTTGTTTATCCATTCTTATATACTCCTTCCCTATAGATATCAGAATCCGAATAACAATGTATGACCTATATTACAATTTATGGTTGTAATCAACAGAAAAAACTAATGCGATTATTTAACTATAAAACTATCTTTGCTAATTCTTTGAAAGATCTATATTTTTGAGAAGATGAAACCGCTTGAAACTGGCATAGAAACCATTCGATCATACCAAAAAACCCTGAGTGATAAGCCAGGGGTTTATCGCATGTTGGGGGAAGACGGAAAATTATTATATGTTGGTAAAGCAAAAAATTTAAAACGTCGGGTAGCAAGCTACACCCGTCCAGATGCCCTTCCTATGCGTTTGAAACGTATGATTGCCGAAACCAGATCGATGGAGATTGTCGAAACCCATACCGAGCTGGAAGCACTTCTTCTGGAATTCAATCTTATCAAGGAATTAAACCCCGCTTATAATATCCTCCTAAAGGATGATAAAGCCTTTCCACATATCCTCATCACGCGCGATCATCATTACCCCCGTTTGGTAAAGCATCGAGGCAAACAGACGATTAAAGGCGATTATTTCGGTCCGTTCGCATCAGTCGGAGCCGTCGGACGAACAATTGACACCATTCAAAAAATATTTCAATTACGCAATTGTACCGACAATTATTTCGAAAATCGTAAACGTCCATGCCTTCAATATCATATCAAGCGATGTACTGCGCCTTGTGTTGGTTATATATCCCATGACGATTATCAAAAACAAGTTCAAGATGCTGAAGATTTTTTAAACGGCAAATCGCAAAAACTTCAACATAGCTTTGCAAAAGAAATGAAAAAGGCTGCGGATAGTCAGAAATACGAAACTGCGGCATGGTACCGTGATCGGATCAAGGCCCTCACCGCCATTCAGTCTTCACAAATCATCAATTTGCAAAACACTAAAAACGCGGATGTTATCGCCATTGTTGAAGATTCAGGCCTGACCTGTATCACCGTTTTTTTTATTCGTAATGGGCAAAATTTTGGTAACCGCACCTACTTTCCAAAGGCCGATGAGGGTGAACCATTACAAGAGACATTAGGACGATTTTTGATAGAATTTTATACCCGAAACCCTGTTGTACCTGAAATTATAGTGAATATCTTGCCAACCGATCATATCATTCTTAGCGAGGTTCTGACAAAGCAGCTTGGGAAAAAAGCCGTTATCCTCTCTCCATCGCGCGGCGATAAAAAAGCCGTAATAGAGATGGCCACTCGTAATGCGCAATCCGCCCTCGAGCGACATAAAGCACAGAAGACATCAGACCAAGAGGGCCTCAAGCGTGTGCAAGAAATCTTTGAACTTGACGAACTACCACAACGGATTGAGGTTTACGATAATTCTCATACTGGTGGTGACCATATGTTGGGCGCAATGATTGTGGCCTCGCCTGAAGGTTTTGAAAAACCCCAATATCGAAAATTCAATTTGAGAGATACGGATGCCTCCGATGACTATGGCGGAATGCGTGAAGTAATGAAACGCCGTTTTGGTAAGATTGAGAAGATTGATGCCGATGACACATGGCCAGATCTGGTTTTGATTGATGGCGGTAAAGGACAACTATCGTCTGTGACAGAAATATTGGAAGAGTTAGGTGTTTTGGATAAGATAACACTCGTCGCCATTGCCAAAGGACCTGATCGTAACGCTGGTCGTGAAGATTTTTATATGAATGGACGCGCGCCTTTCCGCCTTCCCCCAAATGATGTGGGATTATTTTATTTGCAACGCTTACGTGACGAAGCCCACCGCTTTGCCATTGGGTCAATGCGGGTGCGCCGCGCAAAAACAATTGAAAAATCACCGTTAGATGATGTGCCGGGAATCGGCCCAAAACGAAAAAAGGCTCTTTTGACTTATTTTGGGTCTGGAAAAGCTGTGGCCAGGGCCGGACTAGTAGATTTAAAGAGGGTTGAAGGCATCTCCAAGGCCTTTGCTGAAAAGATTTACAATCATTTTCACGGATAATTTTTCAGATTCCCATAATTTTATCTTGCAATGCGTCAAAGTTTTATGGTTCTATTAATAATGGTTATCAGAAACGGTTATTTTTTTGACTTTTGGCAGTTCTTGAACAGGGGCTTGAGTTAATTTTGCGTGAATGACAATCATAAACAAAACAACAAGCCCCGATAAATTCGGGGCTTTTTTTATTAAAACGTCAATATTTATATAAGTTAATGAAATGAAAAGGATAAACATATGAAAGCAGTCGAGGCATTTGCTGTAAAAAATGGTCAGATTTTAACACAACCGATCGACAGGAATATCACGCCACATACTGAACTGTCACCTGACAACCCTAAGCTGGATCTAAAAACAAAACTGATGTTCAAAGCCGTCACTAGGCAAGGACACCAAGCCAAAATTGTTCAATGTGCCGTGGGTCATGAGTGGGATGTTCCCTCCGGGCAGGTCTTGCCACAAAAAATATTAGTTATCGCTCAATAATTCACTTGCAATATTATGTAATAACCTGCTATTAAATCCTTATTAACAAAGGGTTTGAGCATGTTTAAGCATTTATTTGATTTCAAAAAACAAAAAACACCGCGCGAGGCCGTTGAATTTTTTGCGTTTTATGGATGTGTTTTCGCCGTTTTATCAGTTTTAGTCGGGTAATTTCCGCTATAACTGGCACTTTTCAGCGATTTATAGTATAATAAGGCATGGATGATCGGTCCACTTTATTGTTCCAATCGCTACGACCCATCCTTAGGTCCATAAGGGTTTCGGGTCCATTAACAGGAGTGCACGCCCATGTATATTGAACCCGAATCGCGGGAAAGATTTGAAAATCATCAGTCTGATTCACTACAAAACTACCCCGCCCTTATTTTAAACGCAGATTACAGACCACTTTCCTATTTTCCACTTTCTATATGGCCTTGGCAGGATGCTGTGAAGGCCATTTTTCGTGATAGCGTGATTATCGTCAGCGAATATGACCGAATTGTCTCTTCCCCATCAATCGATATGAAATTGCCCTCTGTTTTGGCCCTAAAAGAATTTGTGCCACAATCAGATACACCCGTATTTACAAGGTTTAACGTGTTTTTGCGCGACCAATGGCAATGTCAATATTGTGGTGATACTTTTAAAACCCATCAATTGACATTCGACCATGTCATCCCGAGGTGTAAGGGTGGGAATACCAGTTGGGATAATATTGTAGCGGCGTGTAGGTCATGCAATACCTCCAAGGGGGGCATGATGCCGGATGTGGCAAAAATGTTCCCCCGAAAAACCCCGAAGCAACCCACCGTCTATGAATTACAGCGATACGGCAAAAAATTCCCCCCGAACTTCCTCCATGAAAGTTGGGGGGATTTTCTTTATTGGGATAGTGAGCTTAGTGATTAGACTTCTTATAATCCAAAGCTGTTTTGGCGGCGACCATACAGTAAATCCCAAGCCCAAAGCAAAGCAAAACATTATAACCAGCCATGGAAATACCAAATAATTCAAACGGGATATCCTGGCACGACACAGCCGGTGCGGATTGAATAGCGGCCATTATTTCTTCAGGGTTCATCCCACTGAGATCAGGCACTGAACACCCCGAAGACCACCATCGTTGTTCAACCCCTACATGAAAGAAGGCAATGCCGCTATTGATGAGGAATGCCACACCACAGAGTAAAATATTAAAGGCGCCGTATTTTATCCCGACTTGTTTTGTGGCGATAACGCCCATGACAGATAGCATAATCACAACCGCATAAGGCACACGTTGCCACAGGCATAAATAGCACGGATACATATCAAAGACATATTGGCTGATTAACGCGGCGGTTAAGGCAACAACCGATAACCCACCAACGATCATAAAGATAAAATGCGGGCATACAAATGCAGCTTTGAACAGTTTTTGAATCATATTTATACTATTCCCTAGAATATAATCGAAATCAACGCCTTAAAACCCTCCACGCCTAATGTCGCGAGCAGCATAATCCATAAACTTCCAATCATCATTCCGGCCAAAACCGCCAACCCATCACGCATCAAAATACCCATGGCCATCAATAAAATGGCAAAGCTTGGCACTGTATTGGTCAGGGGAATGGGAATACAGATACATAGGGCAAAGAGAAATCCAAAAACGCCGATCAGTTTCGAAATGGTTCCCTGCGTCATCCAACCCAACCGTGGACGGATCAAAATTGACAGCCGGTCTAACCATGGCTCGGCCTTCAACAGCATGGATTTCATTTTCTCGGAATTGAAATTTTTCTGCCTCAACTGTTTGGGAAGCCATGGTCGTTTTGCGCCATAACTTTGCTGTAATGTCAAAAGGAGTAATGGTAGAGCAAAAAGAAGGTTTATCCCCGGCGGCACAGGTAAAGGCAGCGCCATTGGCAGGGCAAATAGAAAAACCAAAACACCAAACCCACGCTCGTGCAAAGCATCAATCAAATCACCCAAACGGCCATTGATGATGGATTCATTTGTGACGATCTCTTGCAAAATCTCGTTGATATGGCGGGGGGCGTTTGTCATGAGAGTCCTTTTACGATTTTCCTTGCATCGGCACCA
>CAJXOI010000095.1 GCA_913057885.1 uncultured Micavibrio sp. | reverse complement strand
GAAATAGATATTCTAGAGCATGACAAACCAACCCGTCTGGAAGAATTTTACCGCGAGCGAACAAACGAGGACGACCTTGGCCAATATGGCTATGATTTATTTTACACCCCATCGTCAAAGCGCGTTACAGACAAGCCAAATAATGAAAATGTTGTGCCAACCGTTGGTGCCGTTCAAGACAGCTACGTTCTCAAGAGCGGCGATACCGTTGAAGTGGTTTTTACGGGGGAACGCCGCGGGCGTGAAACCTATACCATCACATCGGATGGGCGCTTGATCATTGACGGGTTAAATCCACTGAGCGCCGCAGGAAAAAGTTTCGCCGCGTTAAAAAACGACCTGTCAATCATGGCGCAGGACATGCAATATCGCGGATCAATTGATATTAGCGTCACAGGTATTCGCCAGATTGGTGTCTTGGTCGCGGGGCACGTCCATAAACCGGGACGACAAAACTTGGATGCACACCAATCGGTTTTGGATGCGTTGAATGTGGCAGGGGGTGTCCGCAAAAGCGGGTCTTTAAGGTCCATCAAAATTATTCGTGGCGGCCAATCACATATTATTGATCTTTATGACTTCATTGTTTTTCAAAACGCATCACAGGCCATGCAATTACAAGATGGTGACCGCATCATCATCCCGCCTATCGGCCCCACATTTGCTGTCACGGGGGATGTCAAACAAGCTGGGATTTTCGAATTAAAATCCCATTTTGGTAAAACCCGCCCTGAAAATATGCAAGGCGCCCTCACTATGGCTGGCGGTGTTTTGGGCGGCGGCGATCTGGAGTTTTCTTTAAAACGTGCCGATGGCAACGTTGTCAATTTACGCCGCAATAGCCAGGCTACTATCAATGATGGCGCCATCTTGACCGTGATGCGTGCCACCGACCGTCTTAATAATGCGATTGAAGTCAAAGGCTATTCCCGAAAGAACGGCCTGTATGATTTAAATAGTGCAGGCACCCTATACGCATTGATGGGGGATCGTCGTTTATTTGGAGATGATACTTACCCGTTGATGGGGGTGATTTCACGGGTCAAGCGTGATTCCCTGACGCGCCATTTGATGGGTTTCTCTCCGCAATCGATCGCCCTTGGTCATGATGATCGACAGCTTGAGGCAGGGGATATTATTTACCTGTTCTCAAATGATGATATTGCTGAAATATTAGAGAATAATAAAGTAAAAAATATTACTGAAAACAATAAAAAAAATAAATTTCCGCAAGCAATTTCTAATTATATTTTGGATAATGTTATTACCATTCAGGGTGCGGTCCGGAACGAGGGCGAATGGCCCGTTGGCACGGTCACGGACTTACAAACCATTATTTCCGTTGCAGGCGGTTTAACATCCCGTGCATCCAGGTCCGATATTGAAATCACATCCCGCCATTATGAATTGGGCAACACCCACCGACGCCGCAACATTGATGTGGCGGATATTCGCCTGTCCGATGTGATGTTAGAGGCCGGCGATCAAGTCCGCGTCAATGAGCGATTTGACCAAGCCGTTGAAAAAACCGTCCGCATAACAGGTGAGGTTCGAAACCCCGGTGCCTATGATTTAATGCGCGGCGATACCCTGCTATCCCTGATTGATCGGGCGGGCGGCCTGACTATGGATGCTTACCCACCTGCCGCCGTTTTTTCCAGAAAGGCCGAACGCAAACGTGAAGAGCAAAAATTCAGAACCGCCGCACAAGAATTGGAACGTACAGTATCCGTCAACCTGAACGCCGTCGATAAAGGCGCAAACCTGACCCCTGCGCAAATTTCTATGGCACGAAAACTGGCCGATGATTTACGTGCCGTTCAGGCCGTTGGTCGTGTCACGGTGGAGGCAGACCCGGCTGTTTTATCTGTTCGGCCCGAGCTGGATATGCTTTTGGAAGATGGCGATCACCTTCACGTCCCGAAACGAACCTTAAATGTGCGTGTTGCGGGCGAAGTTATGAACCCGGCAAGCCTGTTATTTATGGATGACAAGGATGTGTCAGATTATTTGCGCGAGGCAGGCGGCAAAAGTTATTACGCCGACAGCGATCGCATCTTTGTTGTCTATCCAGACGGATCAGCACAACCCGTTCGTGGATCAGGATGGGGATCGGACAAACCCGCAATGGTTATTCCGGGGTCAACTATTATTGTCCCTCGCGATCCAAAACCATTTAGTTTTATGGACAGCTTTAAAGACATTACACAAATCCTTACCAATATGGCGATTACAGGTGTTTTTGTTGAAGACATTGCCAATGATGAAAATTAATGCGGTTTTCCATTATTACCATCACGAAAAATAATCCCAACGGGTTGCACAAAACAAAACAATCCATTGAATCACAAACTTATTCCGATTTTGAATGGATTGTCATTGATGGTGATAAAGAGCCCGATAACGGCATTTATGATGCTATGAACAAAGGCATTACACGTGCCCGGGGTGATTATACTATTTTCATGAATGCCGGCGACGAATTTGCATCATCCGATGTTTTGGAAACCCTCTCACACATCAATGCAGACTTCATCTATGGCGACACGCTCGAGGATGGATACACCAAACCAGCAACGCATATTTCATACCTCAACTGCGGCATGGTTACGCATCATCAGGCCATGGTCTATCGCACAGAAATTTTAAAAAATCTGAGGTTTGACGAGCGATATAATCTGGCCGCAGACTATAATTTAACGCTTCAATTTATAAAATTATCTAATTGTATATATTATATAAATAAGCCTTTATGTATTTTTGAAACCGGTGGTGTTTCGCAACAAAATGCAGCACGATCGCGCCAGCAAGAAATAGTAATCCGCAAGGAAATGAACATTCGTTCCCCCTTCACACCCTATCGCCAATGGCTGGCACACGCGATCAAAACAACCTGCCCGCCCCTTTATCGTTTGATAAAGTTTGACTTTAAAAAGTATGCGCCTTATAAAGCCAAAGCATAATCAGCAGGTTTTTTTATGAGTGCGAGCAAAATCAATAAAGGCATTATATGGGGCGTAATAGCAAGCGAGAGCGTGCATATTTTTTGCTGCGTCTTGCCCACAATTTTCAGTATCCTAAGCCTTATGGCCGGAATGGGGATGATTGCAACCATGCCGGGTTTTATTGATGACATGCATCACCTGATTCACGATTATGAAATTCCGATGATAATAACTTCGGGCATTATCCTCTCAATTGGTTGGGCGCTTTATCTTTATTCCCGTAGTATCAATTGTCGGACGCACGGCACCTGCACGCATGGACCGTGCACCCCTCAAAAAGATCGCACTAAAATTTTTATGATTGTTGCGACCTTCTTGTTTATTGTGAATGTTACAGTTTATTTCACAATTCATCGGCCGTTGATTGATGGTCATCATCACCATATTCATGGTTCATCCATTTTGGCAGATACTCACTATCACGATCATTGACTGCCGCGCAATGTTTTAACGATGCTGTATGTATACAGTGCACGATGAAAAGCATAATCAAAGCCTGCATGTCCATCCAAAAATCCCAATTTAAAAATATAGCCATAGGAAAAAATCAAAATTGGTCGGCACCATGATTGTCGCAATTGTGTTTTAACCCATTCGCGCCATGAAACGAGGTCTTTCGGCCATGCATTACGTCGGGTCATTTCAACCTCCCACGATATATAATCGTCATGGCGATCATGCCAATTACCCTTACGATCGTGATGAATGATGGGCGATTTTATTGTTTTTATTGTGGCGTTTTGTATGTTGGGAACAGGCTGATAGTGCCCCTCAACTTCCCATCCACCATCAATGTCCAAATCATCAACAGGCGGATAAGAAAACACTGATTTTTTAAACAGGCATAATTTATGATTGCGTTGCCCGAACCTGAGGGGCTTTTCCTTCCACACCATTCTGGATGATATAAAATAGCCATCGGTATCAAGCGATAACGATTGTAATTCGCGAACGAAATCATCCGTCACAATTTCATCCGCATCCACCATCAACACATAATCATACCGCGTTGGTATATTTTCCAACGCCCATTGTTTCTTTTTCGGGTATTGCCCGTTCCATGAAAATTGATGGACCGTCGCGCCCAAATCGCGGGCGATTTTATCTGTCCCATCGTTACTGTGGCTATCAAGAACATGCACATCGTCAAAATTTTGAACAAGAGGTGGCAGAGAGTGCGGCACATTCACCGCTTCGTTTTTTGTTAAAACAAGAACAGAGACAGGAATCATTTTTTCCTAACATTGCTACTAATCAACCCGATAAATCCCCCAATCGCCATAAGCACAGGAAATAAAATTACAGGGTTCGGAGCAACAGGTTTGGGCAAAATATATGCGGGTTCAATAATTTCTGCGGCAAATTCCTGATCAATTGCAACCATCATGGCGGTTTGCTCTTGTTCTTTCAAAAGGGCGATAATCGCCTCGCGATGGTCAGGGTTTCTGACCTGTTGTAATTGTTCATTGAGGTGGTTAATCCGTTTATTCACCTTGGCGCGTTTACCCTGGCGAATGGATTGGTCAGTCAATTGAAACACCGTATTTAAAATCGGTATCAACTTATCCTTATCACGATGATCCAAAATTACCTTGCGAAACGGAGTCATACCCACAGGACGAATTTTCAGATTTTTCTCAAACCACAAAATGCGATCATCGTCTGGGGCAATGTTCTCGGGAATTTGTGTATGAATAGACGGCGATGTGACCAAGGTTTCAAACACGGTAAAATCGGTCGATTGCGACGCATCTATCCGCTCGACGAAATATTGCAAGGCCGGCGCATCCGCTGCCACC
>CAJXOI010000094.1 GCA_913057885.1 uncultured Micavibrio sp. | reverse complement strand
CAACATGACCGGCAGCTGGGCCGGGGCGATGGGCCAGTCACAATTTATGCCATCCAGCTTTCTTAACTTTGCCCAGGATTTTAATGGCGATAATAAAAAGGATATTTGGGGTACGCATGCCGATGTTTTTGCCTCTGCCGCTAATTACTTAGCACGGTCTGGGTGGGCAGGGGACGAGCGTTGGGGGCGTTTAGTGTCCGTGCCATCTTCGATACCAGAGTCAGCGATGGAGCGCACAAACAAGAAACCATTGTCGGAATGGGCGCGTTTGGGTGTAACTTTACCCAACGGGGCACCCCTGCCAATGGCTGACATGCGTGCAGGACTTGTGGCACCGGATGGCATGAATGGGCCAAAGTACTTAACATACGGCAATTATGATGTTATTATGAAGTGGAACAGATCAACTTACTTTGCCACATCCGTGGGGTTATTGGCCGATGCGATCGCTGCGGGTCAGTAATTGGGGATTTAAAAAATGAAAAAAATTTTACTGTTATTGGTCGCGGTGGCAGGGCTTTCTGCCTGTTCTGAACTTGAACTTGGCTCTCACGTTGCGAAACAAATCCCTTTCCCCAGTGATGAAGAGCCCGCCATTGGTTATTTCAAGGTTGGGAATCCCTATAAAATTAAAGGGCGGACATATTACCCCAAGGAAAAATATCAATATAGTGAAACTGGTGTCGCTTCGTGGTATGGCCCTGGCTTTCACGGAAAAATGACCGCCAACGGCGAAATTTTTAATCAATATGAATTAACGGCGGCGCACCGGACGCTTCAAATGCCGTCAATGGTACGTGTGACAAATCTGGAAAATGGAAAATCGATCATTGTCCGTGTCAATGATCGCGGGCCATTTGCCAATGACCGCATTATCGATTTGTCGCAAAAGGCGGCCGAAGTGATCGGCATGAAAAAAGCGGGAACAGCGCGTGTGCGCGTCGATGTTCTTGAAAAAGAAAGCCGCCAGGTCGCGCAGGCATCCCGGAATGGTTTAAGTACACGGGGCACTGAATTGGCGCTTAATCGCGGTAAGACACTGGATGATAGGATGCCTTTGCAAATCGCGACACCTGTGTCTAAACCCGTCACGGCGCAATCACGCCGTATGGCGTCGTTTAATACTATGTTGATTTCTCAGGCACATGCGGCCGATATACCGCATCAGCGTAAACCAATGCCTGCCCAAACGGCACAAGTTCATTATGTTCAGGCCGGACAGTTTCAAAATATCGACAACGCCATGACAATGAAATTCTCCCTTGAATCTCTGGGACAATCTGTACATGTCGCGCAAAGTGGAAATGGCTATCACGTCAAAGTAGGACCATTCACATCAAGGGCAGAGGCCGATCAGGTTGCATCTAATTTGGCATCACAAGGTAGGCAGACGCAAATTGTGATGCTTGAGCGTTGATAATTATCAAAAAACTATAGGGCTTAATTGTCATTTGTGCTAAATATCCATTTATGATTTTTAGAGCATTATTTCTTATAGGTATTATTCTCTTCAATTCCCCCGCACACGCGGCAATGGAGACATCAGCGAAACAAGCCATCATCATTGATATGGGTACGGGAATGACCCTTTTTGAAAAAAATTCCGACGAGCGTATGCCCACAAGTTCTATGAGTAAGGTGATGACCGCCTATATGGTTTTCGAGGCATTAAAAGAAGGGCGTGTGCAAATGGATACGATGTTGCCAGTTTCTGAAAAAGCTTGGCGTAAAGGCGGTTCAAAAATGTTTATTGAGGTCGGATCACGCGTTTCTGTTGAGGATCTTTTGAAAGGATTGATTGTTCAATCTGGAAATGATGCATCAATTGCACTTGCAGAAGGCTTGGCTGGCGATGAAGATGCTTTTGCCGCGGTCATGACTCAGCGGGCAAATGATTTGGGCATGAAAGGCACGCAATTGAAAAATGCAAGCGGGTGGCCAGATCCAGACCATTATTCAACCGCGCGTGATTTGGCGTTGTTGGCGCAACGTCTGATTGTTGACTATCCGCATGAATACGCACTCTACTCAATCAAGGAATTTACCTATAATGGTATAACCCAGGCCAATCGTAATCCGCTTTTATATCGCAATATGGGTGTTGATGGCATTAAAACCGGTCATACTAGTGTCGGCGGATATGGCCTTATGGCCTCTGGCGAGAATGATGGGCGCCGCGTAGTAATGGTTGTGAATGGCCTCAATAGCGAACAAGAGCGCGCTATGGAATCTGCCAGATTGATGAGTTGGGCATTAAACGGGTTTGAAACCGTTAATCTAATTAATGTCGGTGACGTTATAGACACGCTTCCGTTAATGTACGGTGACTCTGATTCTGTTGAATTAACCGTAAATCGTGATGTCCGAATTACTGTTCCTAAAGCTGAAAAAGACAGCGTAAAAACAGAAATCATTTACAATACACCGCTCATAGCCCCTGTTAATAAAGGTGATATGGTTGGGACATTAAATATAATAATTCCTCAATTGGGCGAATTTAAGGTTCCCGTTGTTGCAGCCGAAGACATTGAAAAAGCGGGTTTTATCTCCCGCGCATTCACAAATCTTCGATTGTTAATGAAGGGGGAATAACCCATGTTTATTACATTTGAGGGCGGCGAGGGGGCTGGGAAAACCACTCAAATCAATTTATTAAAAAATTATCTTAAAGCAAAAGGTCAAGATGTTGTTTTGACTAGAGAGCCAGGGGGAACACCTGAGGCCGAGAGAATCAGGGATTTGTTGGTCCGTCGTGATGGCGGAAATTGGACGCCAACGGCTGAGGCATTATTATTTTTTACGGCTCGGCATATGCATGTTGAAAGTCTAATAAAGCCGGCCTTAAATGATGGAAAGACAGTTATCTGTGATCGATTTACGGATTCAACAATTGCCTATCAAGGATACGGCCATGGGTTTGATCTTAGCATCCTTGATCAGATACAGCGTTTGAGTATTGGTGATTTCGCTCCCAGCAAAACTTTTATCCTTGATATAGATGTCAAAGACGGGTTGATGCGCGCAGGAAAGCGCATGGAAGGCGATGATGATGGATCAACCGAGGATCGATTTGAGCGGATGAATTTGTCTTTTCATGAAAACCTAAGACGGGGGTTTTTAGAGCTTGCAAAAAAACACCCAGACCGATGCGTTTTAATCAACGCGGCACAGCCAGTTGATGACGTTCATGCAGCAATTGTTGAGTCGCTTGAAAATGACGGCTCGCCTCAAGGCTGAGAGAGGACGATAAGGTAAAAGGTATGGCGTAGACAGCCATTTGCGCAGCAGAAGTGAAGCGATTGCCGATGTTATTATTTAAATTCTTTGCCTTGAATAATTGGTTGCAAGCGCGATGAACCTCCATCCCTGCCATAAAACCAACCGCTCCCATGAATGCAGCACAAAGTGATGTTACGACGATAACGGCAATATTTTCGGAGTTTAGTATGGCCGCATTAACGACTGCAGGGGCAAGTAAAGCGGCACCAAGTATTTTTGTTCTTCCAAATTGTCCACATAAGCCACGGTATCTATATCGCATAACTCTATTATAAATCTGGTTTTGGTGCGCCTACAATGTTAAAAACAAAATATGAGTTTATTTGGCGATGAAACAATTGAAGATGATTTTGAGGAGGGCAGCGATAGTGTATTACTCACCCCTGGAAAAGAAAACGGTCTGCAATCACCGCAACAATCCAATTTTTTTATCAGCCATGAAGAGGTCGAAAATAATATACTCTCATTATGGAATTCGGGTCGCATGCCGCATGCCCTTATCTTTAACGGGATCAAGGGGATTGGAAAGGCCACATTCGCCTATCGCTTGGCAAGGTTTATTCTAAAAGAGAGTGGGGCAACGAATTCAGGTGGATTATTTGGTGATGAAACTGCGCCTGAAATCTTGGATATTCCATCTGATCATACTGTATTTTCAAAAATTGCAAGTGGTGGACACCCTGACTTATTTACGGTTTCTCGCCCTTTTGATGAAAAAACGGGGCAATTTAAAAACGATATTCCCGTTGATGATATTCGTAAGGTTGCACCATTCCTTCGAAAAACGAGTAGTGACGGTGGTTGGCGTGTTGTGATTATTGACGATGCTAACCTGATGAATCGAAATGGGCAAAATGCGCTTTTAAAAATATTGGAAGAACCGCCAAAAAACGCGCTTTTGATCCTGGTCACACACGGAGCAGGGGGCTTGCTTCCGACCATTCGGTCGCGGTGTCGCTTTATCCCTTTCAACACCTTAAACGAGGAAGCATTAGGCACTTTACTTGAAAAGGCGTCTGAAATGTCAATTATGCCGGGTGATAAAGATGTTTTAATGGCCATGAGTGAAGGTTCTGCGGGGCAGGCCATTGAGCTGATGAATGAAGGCGGGATAGAGGCTGCAACAATTTTATTAGGTGCTCTTGGTAACATTTCTAACATGACTGAAAATCAGATTGATACTTTGGCGTTGTCATACGGGAAATCGGGCGATAAGAAAATTATAGAAAAATTTACATTCATTATCGATTGGTGGTTGGACACGGTGATTAATATGGCCGTGCATAATGAAACAAACCGCCAGATCGGAGTGATTGAGATTGCAAGGCCAAAAGACCACGGGCTACACAGCCTGCTTCGCTTGAAAGAAGACATTGATAACCATATCCGGACATGTTTGAATGGCAATCTTGACAAGCGTTACATGATTTACAAGACATTACGGATGATACAAAAATGACGGATAATACATTCTATATCACAACACCAATTTATTACGTGAACGGTGACCCACATTTGGGACATGTCTACACGACTGTGGCG
>CAJXOI010000093.1 GCA_913057885.1 uncultured Micavibrio sp. | reverse complement strand
TAAAATTATCGGGCGCGTCGATGGACCTGTCAACATGGCTTTCCGCCGCCAAATGCATGACGGCATCGATGTCGTTATCTTTGAACACAGTTTCCAATGTATCACGGTCGCATATATCAATTTTATGAAATGCATATCGTGGGTGGTCAGATAAATCCTTAATGCTTGCCTCGCCGCCCGCATAGGTCAGATTATCAATGTTGATAACGCTATGATCAGTTTGGTCAAGAATATGACGGATCAAATTTGACCCAATAAACCCCGCCCCGCCAGTAATAAGAATATTCATGGTCTTATCTAAAATTCGTTTCTTTAAGGCTGATAAGATAATCGCGGTAACTACTTTTGCCCATTGAGCTGATGATGGTGTCAAAATCTGACATTGAAATCCAACCCTGCCGATAAGCAATCTCTTCGGGGCAGGCCAGTTTCAAACCTTGTTGGTCTTCGACGGCAGCGACGAAAGAGCTGGCCTTAAGTAAACTCTCATGCGTTCCTGTATCAAACCATGCATGGCCGCGGCCGATGACTTGAACATTTAAACGCCCTTCGTTGAGGTAGCGCATATTGAGGTCTGTAATTTCAAGCTCTCCCCTTTTCGATGGTTTTTGGCCTTTCACCATATCGACAACATCCGCACCGTAGAAATAAAGACCGGGGATGGCATATTTCGATTTTGGTTTTTCGGGTTTTTCTTCCAATGAAATGGCCCTTGAATTGGTGTCAAATTCAACCACACCAAAACGGCGCGGGTCTTGCACACGATAGGCGAAAATAATCGCGTCTTGATCATCTTGATTGGATGCCTGATGAAGAACCCTGTAAAAATTACTGCCATAAAAAATATTATCCCCCAAGACCAAGGCTGCGGGATGCCCATCTAAAAAATCTGCGCCTAAGATAAATGCTTCGGCAAGGCCATTAGGTTCTGCCTGCTCAACATAAGACAGGTTAATTCCCCATTGTGATCCATCACATAATAGTTTTTCAAAAAGGGGAAGGTCATGCGGCGTTGAAATAATCAAAATGTCCTTAATACCCGCCAACATCAATGTTGATAGCGGATAATAAATCATGGGTTTGTCATAGACGGGGATGAGTTGTTTTGACACCGCCAAAGTGGCAGGATGAAGCCGCGTTCCCGTCCCTCCGGCTAGAATAATACCTTTTCTTTTCATGGTAATAGTGTACCCTTTATTTCAATAACGTAAAACACTATTGATTTTGCAAAAACCGTTCCAACAATGACTGACGACAATAACCCTTTTAATCCCGGTTTTTATAATAGCGAAGAGCTTGGACAAATGGGATTCAAAGCCATAGGCGACAATGTGATGATTGCCAAAAATTGCACCATCATTGGCCTTCATAATATTTCAATTGGCAACAATGTGCGCATTGATGGGAATACAGTTATTTCCGCCTTTCATAATGAATTTGTGGTTGGAGATTATATTCATATCGGTGCATTTTGTTTTTTTAATTGTGCGGATAAAATCATTCTTGAGGATTACTCGGGATGTTCCCAAGGGGTGCGTTTTTATGCCGGATCAGACGATTACAGCGGCGATTTCATGACCAACCCCACCGTCCCAAAAGAATTTACAAACGTCAAAACAGGGCCAATTACAGTTGGGCAGCATACAATCATTGGTTCGGGCGCAGTGATATTACCTAATGTTCATATTGGCACCGGATGTGCAATAGGAGCACAATCAATGGTCACTAAAAATTTAGACGAATGGGGTGTTTATGTCGGATGCCCTGTAAGACGTATAAAAGAGAGATCAAAAAAATTATTGAACCATCAGAAAGAGTTGGAAAAACAGACCAATGTTTAAATCGGAAGTCAATTATTATAACTATGACCCTGAAAAAATTGCCGGATTTTTGGTGCAAAAAGACTGGAAAGGCTGTTGGAATTATGTTTGCAAGTTGGTTGAAAGTTTTTCTTTTAAAATTGATAAGTCTCATATCTTATCAATTCAAGAAGGCTTTTCAGACCATGAGAAAAAAAAGCGGGCTGAGGAATTTGGTGGGTTAACAGGGGAGTTAATCCTATCATTACTGATGCACCCTGAAAGCCGCATAGATGATACAACCTTTGGCAATTTAATTTACAGTCACGAGGAAATACATACATTATTTGATTTGGCAGGACTGCATGATACTGATGCCATTGTTGATGAAATTTTAAAACAAAAAAAATTATCACCATCCGATCAAAAGCGCCTATTACTTTTGATAAGTTTACGATCAAAGCACGATATTCCGAATATATTAAAAAGAGTCTCCTCAAGCTACAGAGCTTTGGCAATTGCAAACTATCTGGGGTATCTTAAAGTTTATGATGAGACGGTGTATAATAACAAGGTTTTACTCAACAGTATGGGAAAAGAATTGGAAAAAATTGACGCGATGAACCCAAGATCGTTGATGTCAATTCTTACTCCTTACTTCCTATCAACATATTTATTTTTAGATGATCGGCATGACATAAGAATAAATATTAATAATGCCTTTAAAAATTTTTTTCGTAAAAATAAAAAGGAGATTGATTTTTTAAAAACAACCCCCAGAAATATTGTAGATTTTACATGTGATGAAACAAAGCCAATTATTCTTGTTAACTGGGAGTATTTTAACGACGACCATGCGGTGCTTCGTGTATGGGGTGAATGGGCCAAGGCTCTAGAGAAAGACTTTAATGTTATTAATATTGCGCATGAGAAATATAAGGGAAAATGCACGAAATTCGGATTTAAGAATATTGCTTACTTCAGCATTACAAGAGACTTTCTAAAATTGACATATCGTATCAAACCTGATATCATGATCTATACAACTGTAGGTATGACTTTTTTAGGTACGGCGCCTACAAATTTAAGATTGGCACCAATTCAAATTCAATGTATGGGGCAGCCTGCAACCGCGAACAGTGATGTAATCGATTTTGTTTATGGCCCGCCGGTGGCGATGAAACCGGAAGCGTTTCCAAATGATAAGATCGTGTTAGATAACCTGCCGCTTTTATATGATGAGCGTATATCTAAAGAAAAACTCGAGAATTTTGAGATTCAATCTTATGAGAAAGGCAGTGGTCGCCCTATAAAAGCCTTTGTCGTTGGCACCGAGATTAAATTATCGGCACCTTTTATCAAATTATTGAAAGAGTTAGAAGATAAGAGCGATTTCGATATTGAGTTTTCATTCTTTATCGCAACAGCAGGAATGGACACCTTATTCGCAGAAAAATTCTTTCTCAATAAATTTAAGAATGCCAATTATTGCGGCATGCAGCCTTATGAGGACTTCCTTAACTCATTGAAAGAGGCGGATATTGTCCTTAATCCATTTCCATTTGGTCATACCAACACTCTTATTGATACATTATTAATGGGAAAACCTTGTATTGGTCTGGAAGGGATTGAGGTTTCATCATTAACCGAAAAAATGATTTTACGCGAGGTTGGCCTTGAGGATCAATTTTCAGCTACATCACTGGATGATTACAAAGCAAAATTTCAAAAAATCTGTCATCAGATTATGAATGGCGATACGTATTTTTATGACCGGATGGAAATGTTTGAAAAACTTTATGAACCGGTCACGCCGCCTGATTACAGCAAAAGCATTATGTGGGTCTATGAAAACGCCCAAAAAATGAAAGAATCCGATAAAAAGATGTTCACCATCGGTGAGGATATTTTTTAAACCTGGTTACTTAATTTCAACAACTTTGATCAATTCATCAACCACGTCATTCGGTGTTACGTTGTCTTTTTGCGCATCTTCGGGAATGGGGATACGGTGGCGAAGGCATGAATGTAAAATGGATTGTATATGTTCTGGGGTAACATCTTTGTCACCCTTAAACCATGTATAGGCACGGGCGGCCTTATCAACGGCTAATGATCCACGAGGACTGACACCTTCTTTGATACAGGATTTTAATTGATAGGAATATCGTTCCGGGTATCGCGTTGCAAAAACAAGGTCAACGATATACCGTTCCATTTCCGGGGAGATAGAGATCGTGTCAATTTCGGATCGTGCTTTAAATATAACTTCTTGAGGTAATCTGACTTTATCGTCTTTGGGTTTGTCTTTTTTATCGACATAGGTTCTTTGCTCTTCACGAACCAGCCCTAAAACCTGCACTTCGGCCTCTTCGTCTGGATAATCGACATGAACATGCATCATAAAACGGTCAAGCTGTGCCTCGGCCAAAGGGTTTGTCCCGTGTTGTTTGGACGGGTTCATCGTGGCCATAACCATAAACAGCGGGGGCAATTTATGGGACACGGCGGCGACTGTGACTTGGCGTTCTTCCATGGCCTCCAAAAGGCACGACTGTGCCTTGGCAGGGGCACGGTTAATTTCATCCGCCAAGACAAGATTGGCAAAAATTGGTCCTTGTTCAAATTTATAAGAATGGCGTCCGTCTTCGTGGGTATATAAAACCTCTTGGCCGGTGATGTCTCTGGGGGTTATATCAGGGGCGAATTGAATACGATTAAACTCGCACTCCATATTACTGGCCAATGATTTAATAGCACGTGTTTTCGCCAAACCGGGTAAACCCTCAATCAACAGGTTGCCGTTACATAAAAGACTGATGAGCAAGTGACTAACAACGTCTTCTTGGCCGATAATCGACTTGGACACTTCATCCTTGAGGTTTTGAATTTCTGTTAAGACTGACATGCTAAAAATTATGTCAGTTTTGCTTAAGGCTGTTAAGCCTAATTAATAGGAGAGCGTCTGTCCCCTAATCTTAACGGAAATAATCGCTGAGTTTAAGATTTAGCAAGGCCGACGTGACTGTAAAGGAAG
>CAJXOI010000092.1 GCA_913057885.1 uncultured Micavibrio sp. | reverse complement strand
CGGGTCAAAGGAAGATTACGCCGCCATGACCGTGGATATTCGCGTTGGCGATCGGATGGACAGGCAGGATTTGCTCCAAAAACTGGTGTCGCTGCAATATGCCCGCAATGACATTGCCTTTGAGCGTGGGACGTTTCGCGTACGCGGTGACACGGTAGAGCTGTTCCCATCGCATATGGAAGATCGCGCCTGGCGCTTTTCATTGTTTGGGGATGAGCTGGAAAGCATTGCCGAGTTTGACCCGCTGACGGGCGAAAAACATCACACAATGGACGGTGTCAGAATCTACGCCAATTCGCACTACATCACCCCCGGCCCGACGATGCAACAGGCGATGGCTCAAATTAAAAAAGACCTGAAATCCCGCATCGCCGAATTTGACGCGATGAACAAACCGTTAGAGGCCGCGCGCATCAATCAACGCACAACATTCGATTTGGAAATGTTGGCCGCCACAGGTGTGTGTCAGGGAATTGAAAACTACTCCCGCTATCTCACCGGCCGCGCCCCGGGCGAGGCACCGCCGACATTGATTGAATATTTGCCTGATAATTGCATCATGTTTTTGGATGAATCGCACGTGATGGTTCCGCAAATTGGCGGTATGTTTAACGGGGACAGGGCGCGCAAAACGACGCTGGTTGATTATGGGTTTCGCCTTCCCGCCGCCATTGATAACCGCCCGCTGAAATTCGAGGAATGGAACGCCATCCGCCCGCAAACAATTTATGTGTCCGCCACACCGGGCGATTGGGAATTGGAACAAACAAACGGTAAATATGTGGAGCAGGTGGTGAGGCCAACAGGGTTGGTCGACCCGCCGGTCGAGGTTCGTCCAACCACGCATCAGGTTGATGATGTGATGGATGAATGCCGCAAGGTGATTGCCAACGGATACCGCGTCCTTATCACAACCCTCACCAAAAAAATGGCGGAAAATTTAACCGAATATATGAACGAGGTGGGAATGAAGGTGCGCTACCTCCATTCCGATATTGATACGTTGGAACGCATTGAAATTATCCGCGAATTGCGTTTGGGCGATTACGATATTTTGATCGGGATTAACCTCCTCCGCGAAGGTCTTGATATTCCCGAATGTGGTTTGGTGGCGATTTTGGATGCGGACAAGGAAGGCTTCTTGCGCTCCAAAAGGTCGCTGGTGCAAACCATCGGACGGGCCGCGCGGAATGTCGATGGACGGGTGATCCTTTATGCCGATACGGTCACGGACTCAATGCAATATGCCATGGATGAAACGGCGCGGAGGCGTGACAAACAATTGGCGCATAATGCCGAACATGGCATCACCCCGCAAACCGTGAAAAAGGCGATTGCCGACATCATGGGCAAAACAGACGAGGCCACGGACGTAAAAATCAAAACCGCCAAAGGCGCGGAAGAGGTGGTCAAACCCGAAGACATCGCCAAAACGATCAAACGATTGCAAAAGGACATGCACTCCGCCGCATCCGATTTGGAATTTGAAACCGCCGCCAAATTGCGCGATGAGATCAAAAAGCTCGAGGTAATGGAATTGAAGTTGCGTTGACTATACTGCTCCCTCTCCCTCGTCATCCCCGCGCAGGCGGGGATCCAGAAAACCCACACCCTGTGGATAACTTTTCCTTCTGCTTGAAAACACAACCTCCCTTATGTCTTTAATGAATATGTGCACTTCGCCCATTTGGGGAGGTGACAATAAAATAACTTGCCCATAAGGAGGGGAGAAAAATGAACAAAGAAACTAATATACTAAAATTACATTATGATATTCATGAGCCGATAGATGCAGAAAGATTTTTAAATTCTTTTTCATCGTTTGTAGAAGAATACAGCAAGTACATTAACAGGCGAAAAGATGAAATATCCGAGGAAGATTACAGGCTATATATATCATCGATAAAGGACAATTGTATTTTGGTCGACCTCGCGCCTGCGGCAGATATTTTAGGCTCACTAATGTCCGTTAGAGACCATCTCACAGTATTGATGGATTTTGCTAAATACTTTGACGATATTTTTGATTATTTTAAAAGCGCTGGAAGAAAGGATCAAAAGGATATCAAGGCTGAGGACATACCATACAACAAGACGTCAGTACAACATTTTAGAAGTTTTTGTGATGTGGTTAAAAATAATGGTCAAATAAATATCAGTGTTGCAGAGTACGAAGACGGTGAAGTGAAGGCCAGATTTGAGTATAATAATAAAGATATTCAGACAGCTCAAATAGGCGCGGAAAAATCTTTATATGCTTTAGATTTAAAAAGTGATGTAGATTATCGAAATGTTGTAATGTTTTTGCAGCAAAGCAACACGGACGATAGCAAGTTATCGGGCACAACTGCTGAGAAGGCAAAAATTGCTGAAATTTCAGATAAACCGCTTAAGGTTTTCTTTGCGTCGGAAGGCGATACCATGAAGATAAGAGAGTTTAAAGACAAAAAAGATATCAATTTGTTTAGAATACCTTTTGTTGTAAATGTAAACGTCCAGCTTAACCCTAATGGTAATCCAATTTGTTACAGAGTTTTGAGTATCGTAGATATTCTTATGGATGAAATTGAAACTTGACACTCTATGAATAAATTCCTATAATAGCGTATGATAGAGGATGATTATACCCAAAAGGGTGGGGACGACGCCGTCCAACAAAATGACGGCGGTGTCGGTTCCCTGACCAATGCGCGCTATCGCAAATATAACACCCGTCATTTCAAAACGCATTTTTCCGCGCTCCTCAGGTCCATGCAACGTGGGGATTTTGACGCCGCCATCATCACCGCTCATGGCCGCGATGTCGGCGTGTTTTTCCCTCACCCCGATACGTTGGCGCGAAAATAATTTGAATTTTTTCGATAATATGTCTATGATGCGGATAAGGGAGCAGGTTACTATGGGCAATGCTGACACGTTATATCATTGGAAATCACAAGGCGCATTAGGCGCGGTTTTTTCATTAATCAATGATAAGTTTCGTATGGAATCAATGGTTCGCTATCGTAATCTTGATGGGGCGGATGCTGATCAAGGTGTTGTGATGGAGCGACTAATTGCAAAATGTCGTCAGGATGGGAAATGGGATTTGACCCAAAAAACCACAGAGGATTTATATCTGTTGGGCGGTCGTTTGAGAGAGCGGCGTTACATTTTAAAATCAGGTGTTTGTCAGGATCAAGCGCGTGCGGCAATCGCTCAATTTGATTATGAAACACGTAAAATGCCGCCTGCTTTGCCGGTCAATAAACATCCGATAGTGTTTTAAAAAAAATTGTGGTCACTGTGGTCACATCGTTTGAAATCAATGGGTTGGAATGGCAAAATGAGACCATAAGAACCACATTGAATGAATAGAAGAATTTAACAGGGAGCAAAAACATGGCGGATATTATTGATGCCTCGGTCAGGTTTCAAAATCGCAATCGCGTGGTGGATGTATACGAAATTGTTGAAAAATATAAAACCGCCGGTCATGTTTTTTTGGCGCTTAAACATGCAGGGCAGGATTTCCCGTCTACGTTGACTGTTGCTTTCCTAGCCGAGGGCAATGAGGATACGGCCGATGCTTTAAAAGAGGGTGACAAAATAGAATTTACCAAAGCAATAGATCCGAAAACGCGGCATGAAATGAAGCAACAGTTTTTTGATAATGCCAATCCGGCTCTGATGATTTCTGCCATTCGATTTTGGCGGCCGAATGTGGTCTATGCGCCAGGTTGGGGAAAGCTCTATAATAGACGTGATAGTCATTTTCAACCAGCGTCACAGTAGTTCCATCAGTAACTTTCTTGACATTTATTAATATACATAATATAAGTGTCGCTGTTTAACAGATATTATTCAGTGGAGTGTGTGTATGACTACAGCTACAGTTGTTCAATTTAACGAGAGAAAAGCAAAAAAAATCGGTAAAACAGCTGATCTTGTGCGTTATGATGTTCTTGCGGTTGAAGAAGCAGAGGGGCATCATTTGTTGACAGTGCGCCAGCGCGTTGGGCATCAATCGGTTTTTCATGTTGCTGTTTCATGCGATATGATGGATGAATTCGTGGCGGGTGATGTTATTATTCTGCATCCTATGGCGGAGGCTATTAAACATCCTGAAACAAAACAACGTTACACCAAAATCAAATTTTGTGAAAAAATGGCAGGGTCGAAACCTGTTATAGAACAAGCGATAGAGTGGAATAAAGGGCATGTTCGGTGCGAAGTGACGGACATTAGCCAAAACAGCAACAGTCCTTATGTATTTCTGACGCTTTTACCGTTAAGTCAAACGATGGATGATTTGATTAATGTCTTTGTTCATGAGGACCGACTGAATGGTGTGAAGCTCGACCTCGGGTTAATGGTGGATATCAAGGTTGATAAAGAGCGCGAGCAAACAAGCATTCCTATATTTACGGATAATCCGGAATTTGACGTCTCAAGTTTCAGGATCGTCCCGCTGGGCCATCAAGCGCCAAAGCCCATTAATCCGTAAGGTCGTCCCAGAACTCTCTAACCTTATTGAAAAACCCTGCGGATTCGGGGGAGTTTTTGGACGGGTCTTTGCCGCCAAATTCCTTGAGCATTTCTTTTTGTTTGCCGGTCAAATTGACGGGCGTTTCGACAAAAATTTCAATATAGGCATCGCCTCGGGAAGAGGAGTGCAGGGTGCTCATGCCTTTTCCTTTCAGGCGGAATTGTTGCCCCGTTTGTGTGCCCGCGGGGATTTTGACCTCGGCCTTGCCACCTTCGATTGTTGGAACTTTGACCTCGCCACCCAATGCCGCTGTTGTCATCGCTACGGGGACTCGGCAATGCAAATTAGCCCCCTCACGTTGGTAAAATTTATGGTGCTTT
The DNA here is from genome assembly GCA_913057885.1 of uncultured Micavibrio sp. Lineage (GTDB taxonomy): Bacteria > Pseudomonadota > Alphaproteobacteria > Micavibrionales > UBA1664 > UBA1664. Next base: position 1 of record CAJXOI010000092.1, on the reverse strand, counting down.
A
>CAJXOI010000091.1 GCA_913057885.1 uncultured Micavibrio sp. | reverse complement strand
CGAGGCCGTCGTGCCGGAGGGCGCGCGCATCGCGCCCGGTCATGACGGTCATGCCCCGTTCCATCGTCAGGGAAAGGGATTGAATCAGGACAATATTGTCTATGGTTAAATGGGCGAGCATGCTGTGGCTACTCTCTTACTTCTATTCCGGTCTGAACAGGCTTTCCATTGTCCTGTCTATAAAACCGCGATCATTCAATAGGCGCTCGCGCTCGGAGTCATCCATCAATTTATATGTGTCTTCGTACCAAACCGAACCGGGATAGTTATAACCAAGGACGGCGGCAACGCGGACTGCTTCCTCACGAATACCGAGCGAGAGATACGATTCAACCAAACGGTGCAAGGCCTCGGGCACATGAGTGGTGGTTTGATAATCGCGGACCACGTTCAAAAAGCGTTTAATTGCGGCGTGATATTGGTTGCGAACAAGGTAATAACGACCAATGCTCATTTCCTTTCCCGCCAGATGATCAAGAGTTAAATCCAGCTTAAGCCTTGCGTCACGGGCATATTTTGAATTGGGAAATGTCCTGAGCAGAGCTTCAAAATTATCTTTGGCCATCAATGTCATTTCCTGATCTCGCCCGACATCGGAAATTTGCTCATAGTAATTCAATGCTTTGAGATAAAGCGCATAATCAATATCTTTGTTTCCCGGATGAAGGCGCATAAAACGGTCTAACGCCAAAACGGATTCGATATAATCTTCGTTCTCATAGGCCGCGTATGCGGCCATCAATTGCGCCCGTGTTGCCCACTGGGAATAAGGGTGTTGACGTTCAACCTCGTTAAAAAGGCGATAGGCCTGTCGGAAGTTGCCGCCATCCATGGCCGCGGCGGCATCATTATACAAAACCTCAACAGGTTTTTCGTCTTCGAACTCAGAATCAAGGGAGCTGCCGTTGCCTGACGAGCACGCGGTAAGGCCGATAAGCCCAAGCATAAGAATCAAATGAAATGACTTTTTTAACATGTCATAACATTAGTGGGGAAAGCGAGTTTTGACAATAAGTGTTTATATGGTTTTTAGGCTTTATAGGCGAGTTTTCCTGTCGAAGACAGGTTGCCATCACCATATGGTTGCGCAATTCCAAGGCGGTCTTCGACAATTACATAGGCACTGTGGTCGGCCATAAGGGCGCGTACCAATTGGTTTGTCAGGGCATGTCCACCCTTTTCACACACAAAACGCCCAATGAACGGCATACCCATAAGGTAAGTATCACCGACGGCATCTAAAATTTTATGACGCACAGGCTCATTGATACGGCGAACACCTTCATCGTTCAGGATACGGTCATTGTCAAACACCACGGCGTTGTCTAAGCCACCGCCTTTAATTAGGCCGGCCTTTTGCAACATCTCAACATCGGCAAGGCGCGTGAAGGTTCGACAATTGGCCAATTCATTCTTGAAATCATTATGTGATCCCAGGGTGAATTCCATGTGTTGGCGTCCAATCAAACCGTTAGCGAAATCGATTGTGTAATCAAAAACAGTTTCCGTTTCAGGTTCAAAGCGGGCAATAGTGCCGTTATCACCTTGGATTTCAATTGTTTTGAGAATGCGAATGGCCTGACGCGGCGCATTCAATGTTTCGATGCCGATATTATGGAACGCCTCAACAAAGGGAAGGGATGACCCATCCATGATCGGCACTTCGGGACCATCAAGAATAACAGTGGCATTGTCAATACCACAGCCGGCAAAGGCCGCCATGATATGTTCGATCGTTCTGACCTCGACCCCATCTTCATTTTTTAAAAGAGTGCATAATTGTGATGGTTCAACCATATCCCAACGTGCGGGAATAATATTATTTTGACCCTCGATGTCTTTACGGATAAAGCGTATGCCCTCACCAGCAAGGGCAGGTGATACGGTCATGGAAACAAGCTCCCCGCTATGGAGGCCTTTTCCTTTGAATAATACTGAGTTCACAAGAGTGTGTTGCATGAGTTTAAGTATAGGGCGTGTCCTATGCAAACTGAACTCACGCAAAGTTTCTGAATGTTACAACTGTAACAAGAGAGTTTTTAGGAGATCTGTCGGCGCAAAAAGGCAGGAATATCAAGATCGTCGCTGTTATGCCCTGACGCAACCGTTTTCGGCTTAGCCGCAGGGGCATCGATATTCAATGTACCTTGCCCACCCTTACTTTCAGGGGAATCATACGATGTGACAACTGTCTTTCTTTCAGGTACGATTGGCGCCATTGAACCAGAGTTTCCTGTTGCTGAAGAAGATGTTGTTCCTTTTTCTTCATCTGTTTTATCCGCGTCTTGGTGACGGCCTGTGATCCGTTCAAACAAAGACGGTGTTTTGCGGGTTTCTGGCTGAACAGAGGGCTGTGTTGGTGCTGTAGGTTTGGATGGTGGGTTAAGAACCAGAGAACTTTCTTGTTGTGGCATTTCCTCGCGGCGTGGAGCGTAAGGCGGAATAACAGAATTGTTATAGGGTGTTGTTTGCGGTTGCTCAGGTGTAACCTCAACTTTTCGAACGGTGTTCCCTTCTGTGACATATTCAGTTTCGATTGTTCCGGTTTCTTGGGGGGCTTCTGCTTCTGTTACTGTGTCTTCGACAGAGGCTACGGCCTGTTGTGGTGTTTCAAAGGCAGCACTTGCGACGTATTGTGGCGTTGTGTCACTAAAAGCTTCAGATGGCACTTCAGTTGTTTTTGCATTTGTCGCACGTGTTGGTTGCGGGTACCGGGCAACAAAACTATCGGAAATTTGTGCGGCGGTGTCCTCGGCTTGTTTCGCTTGTGGCTGCGTATTTGTGTTGGTTGCACGGATTGGGCGCGTGGCGGCGCGACGGTTAATCTCGGCCTCGATCCCTGTGGCAACAACAGTCACACGCATTGTACCTTCTAATGAATCATCATATGTGGATCCGAAAATAATTGTCGCGTTTGGATCAACTTCCTCGTTAATGCGGTTACACGCCTCTTCAATTTCAAATAATGTCAGGTCATGCCCGCCCGTAATGTTAATAATAACGGATCGCGCCCCTTTCATGGACACATCGTCCAATAATGGGTTATTAATGGCCTGTTCTGCGGCTTCTATGGCACGGCGTTCGCCTGTGGCCTCGCCTGTTCCCATCATAGCCTTACCCATCTCGGATGTGGCAGAGCGGACATCAGCGAAATCAAGATTGATCATCCCTGGGACAACCATCAAATCGGTAACGCCGCGCACACCTGATTGTAAAACATTGTCGGCCATGCGGAAGGCATCTGCAAAGGTTGTTTTCTCATTGGCGATACGAAATAGATTCTGGTTTGGAATAACAATTAATGTATCAACATATTGGGCCATTTCTTCGATACCAGCCTCGGCCAAACGCATGCGTTGCTGTCCTTCAAATTGGAAGGGTTTTGTCACAACACCGACTGTTAAAATTCCTGCATCTTTACAAGCCTGGGCAATGATCGGGGCTGCACCCGTTCCGGTTCCACCACCCATTCCGGCCGTTATAAAGACCATATTTTGATCACCTAAAAGAGCCATCATGTCGTCAAGAGATTCTTCGGCTGCGGCGCGCCCAATTTCTGGCCTTGCACCGGCACCAAGACCGCCCGTTGATTCCGATCCTAATTGAATTGTATCTGTGGCAAGGGAGTTTTCCAACGCTTGCGCATCTGTGTTGGCCACAACGAATGACACACCATCTAATTGAGATGAAATCATGTTATTCACGGCATTTCCACCAGCTCCCCCGACACCAAGGACAGTGATTTTTGGTGAAAATGATTTTTGAACTGTTGGTGTATGAGCGTTCATTGTATGTCTATTCCCTCTTTGTAATCAGGCTATTAAGCAAATTAGTTGAAGTAGTTTCGTAAGATTGCGACATGAAAACCGCGCTGACAAACGAATCACTTTGTAAAATGTTAGGGTGTTCGTAAAAAAAACGCAAATGGCAGATGTTTTTTTCTACCAATTCTCTTTAAACCAGAGAATAATGCGCGGCCACAAAGGTAAATCGGATGCGCCGTCTTCAAGCCTTGGCTGCTCATCCATTCGCTCACAAGCATAATGCATTAACCCAGCTGTTTTAGAAAACTCTGGCCCTTGCGCCATCTCTGGAAGACCTGATAAAAAAGTTGGTTTTCCTATGCGGACTTGTTTATTCAACATCACGCCTGCCAATTCTCGAGCGCCGGGCATTTGGCATCCGCCTCCTGTGAGAACAACACGACCGCCGCAATGGGCGTCCACTCCCGCGACATCAATGTCACCACGTATCAGTTCAAAAATCTCCTCCATACGGGGGCGGATAATATTGACCAATGTTGACCGGGGTTCCTGCCTGTCATGAATGGATGAATTCTCGCCCAAGGATGGAATATCAATCATGGCGTTGGCATCGCTGAGTGACGGGGAACATGATCCATATAAAACCTTTAACCGTTCAGCATCTTGAAAGGATGTGTTTAACCCCATGGCCATGTCATTTGTCACATGTGAACCGCCGACAGGTACAGCGCCCGCATGAATCATTGCCCCTTGATAAAACACGGCGTAACTTGTGACCCCTGCGCCCATATCAATGACCAGGCACCCCATATCTTTTTCATCTTTGACCAAAGACGCTAAGCCTGCGGCATATGGCGCAATACAGAGGCAGTCAATCTCAAGATGGTTCCGCTCAGCCACAGAAATAACATTTTTTAGGGCTGACAGCTCTGCCTTCACACAATGTATATCGACCTTTAGTGTTTCCGCGTGCATGCCAACGGGATTTTCAATTCCCGCATGCCCATCAACGGCATAGGCCGTAGGAATGGAATGGATAATGGCGTGATCGGTGCTGATTTCCTGCTCTTCCAGTTTTAAAAGGGCGGATTGGATATCCTCGTCCGAAATTTCGTGACCGCCGATATTCACC
>CAJXOI010000090.1 GCA_913057885.1 uncultured Micavibrio sp. | reverse complement strand
ACTTGTCCCGTCGCGGTAAATATCACCTGTGTGGATTCCGTCTTCGATTGTTTTGAGCCATGCGTTATGCACCGTTTCCGCTACATCGCCCTGCCCGATATGGGTGAGCATCATGATAGAACCCAGCAATAACCCAGAGGGATTTGCGATTCCTTTCCCGGCAATGTCAGGGGCGGTACCGTGCATCGCCTCGAACATCGCGCAAGATTCACCAATATTTGCGGAAATCCCAAGGCCGACAGAGCCTGTCACTTCAGCGGCAATATCGGACACAATATCCCCATAAAGATTTTCCGTGACAATCACGTCAAAATCCGTCGGGCGGGCGGCCACACGCGCCATACCGATATCAACGATATACCGTTCATTTTCGATATCAGGGTATTCGGCGGCGATTTCCTGAAACACTTCGTAAAACAACCCATCCGCCATTTTCATGATGTTATCTTTGACCATGCAGGTTACTTTTTTACGGCCATTGGCCTTGGCGTATTCGAATGCATAGCGACAAATGCGTTCTGATCCTGCACGTGTAATCATTTTGATGGATTGAACCGCGCCATCCACTTGGGCGTACTCAACACCGGCATACAAATCCTCTTCATTCTCGCGGACAATGACCAGATCCATACCCGGGAAATTTGTCTCAATAAACGGGTGATAAGCGACCGAGGGGCGCACATTCGCATAAAGACCCAATGTTTTACGCACCGTCACGTTGAGAGATTTAAAACCACCACCCATTGGCGTGAAAATCGGCGCCTTAAGAAATACTTTTGTATCACGGAGTGTATCCCAACTTTCATCTGAAATCCCATTCATGATTCCCTGGCTGTATAGTTTTTCGCCGATCTCAATTTCATGAATGTCTAAACGCGCACCACCCGCCTCTAGAATTGCAAGCGTTGCTTCCATAATTTCCGGCCCGATGCCGTCTCCGCGCGCCACAGTGATTGGTGTTTTTGTCGCCATCATAGTCCTCCACTAGAAAAAATTATCGTGATGATATTGTGGGTTTATTCGGGCCATAGCGCAAGATCAAATATCCCAGTGTGGCAGAGGCCAATGACCCCATAATCACACCCATCCTGACAGCGGCGGCCTGTTCACGTCCATCAAAGGCCAACTCCCCGATAAACAGAGACATGGTAAACCCAACCCCGCATAGAAGGGATACTGCATAGAGTTGCCACCAATTGGCATTTTTTGGCATAGGCGATAACCTCAGTTTAATCACCAGCCATAATAAAAGGAAAATACCGATCTGTTTTCCAAAGAACAATCCAGATGCAATCCCCGTTGTCACGGGATTCATAACATCTGCCCATGTCATACCTGCAAATGAAACCCCTGCGTTTGCAAACGCAAAAACAGGCAGCACCATAAACGCCACCCATGTATGCAAACCATGCTCCAAATGCTTAAGAGGCGAATGCTTGGGATCTTTGTGGCATTTCAGTGGTATAAATAATGCTGTAATCACGCCGGCCAGCGTGGCATGCACGCCTGATTTCAAAACCGCAAACCACAAAACAAACCCTATTAATACATATGGCGCAATATTCACAACACGTCCACGGTTAAGCCCGACGAGTCCTAAAAAAGCCACAGCCCCGATCGCAAGAGGTATGAATTTAATCGACTCAGTGTAAAAGACCGCAATAATTAAAATTGCCCCCAAGTCGTCAATGATCGCAATCGCCGTCAGAAGAATTTTCAGGGATACCGGCGCACGAGATCCGACCAACGCCAAAATACCTAGTGCAAAGGCGATATCTGTCGCCGCAGGGATCGCCCACCCAGCCAATAACTCTGGATTATCAATATTCTGCCAATAATAAAAAATTGCAGGAACAGCCATACCTCCTATCGCCGCAACGGCCGGCAGAAGGGCCCGATCTCGGGTGGAGAGTTCTCCCTCAAGGAATTCTCGCTTGATCTCTAACCCCACCAAAAAGAAAAAGACCGCCATTAAGCCGTCATTGATCCATAGCAATAGGGGTTTGGAAATTTGTAATCCGGCAAATCCATCAAGAGATGAAAACCCGATAGTCAGATATATTTTTTCAAGGAAATAAACGTAAAATTGATTAAGCGGTGTGTTGGCAATAATCACGGCGCATACTGCGGCAAGCATTAATAAAATCCCGCCAGATGCCTCCATCTTAAGAAAGCGTCCTATGGGCGCCATTAAACCTATACCTTTATCAGAAGATTTTTTTGATTTTGAACTCATGTCATAGAGTATATGATGTTTTTCCAGATAAGAAAGATAAAAAAATAAATGCCTGCAACTCTTTTCACCGGACAAAAAGTCAGCTCCCTTCAAGCTTCTATAATTGCCATTTTAGCGTTCAGCTTTTTCGCGCTTGGCGATGCAATGGGTAAATGGTTGCAAAGTGAGGGGTACAGCAAATATTTTATTTTGGTCGTCACTCAAATCCCTAGTCTGATTTTTTTATCAACCTACATGCTTAGGAAAAAGGGATGGCGCGGCACGTTTCAGATGCGTTATGTGCCATGGCATATTTTGCGTGCTCTTTCTATTGTGTCATTAACATTTTTCCTATTTCTGGCACTGGAGCGTATACCGCTTGCCGACCTATACAGCATTGTCTTCTGCTCTCCTTTCATAACTGCGATAGGGGCCTATTTCTTTTTCAATGAGAAGCAGAGCCTTACTGATTGGGTCGCAATTATGATTGGTTTTTTAGGGATTTTATTGATTGCGCAGCCTGATTATTCAGGCATCAATATTGCCTATATTTTCGCCTTTTGTCAGGCTTTATCCATTTCTGCAGCAAGTCTACTTGTCCGCAAGATTGGAGAAAAAGAGCACCCTTTTGTTTTTGTTATATACGCAAACGGTGCAGTGATCCTCTTAAATTTTATTCCAGCACTTAATACGTCCTTTCCCGAAGCAGTTACATCCATTCATATCATCATATTCATGGCCTACATGGCTATTTTACCTCTTGCGATTATGTGTCTCAGCATGGCTTATGCGTCGGCACCCCAGATTACAAATGTACTACCTTTTATTTATATACAAATTGTCTGGGGCGCAGGAATAGGCTACCTTGTATTTGACGACATACCCTCATGGAATGTTATAACGGGAGCGAGCATTATTATTGCGTGTGGCCTATATCTGATTTTTCACCATAAGCGCAGGAAAAACAAAACTTAAAAACATAATTATGCTTCGAAATTTACTCCTCAGCACACATATCTCTGCCTTACATGCATCGTGCTATGCAATCTTTGCTTTTTTTCTCTACTCCCTCTCCGATGCCATGGCAAAATATTTAATGGCTGAGGGGTATGATCGATCATTCATATTGGTTATCAACTCTATTCCCGCCACAGTTATATTGACCGCGTTCATGATTAAACGACATGGCATTAAAAATGCCTATCACACACAATTTAAAAAACTACACATTCTCCGTGGGCTGGCATTGATCGGCATTACATTTTTTGGGTTGAAGGCATTGACACTCCTGCCCCTGACCGATTTTTACGGAATCGTATTTTCCACGCCATTTGTGACCACTTTAGGTGCCTATATCTTTTTCAAAGAAAAAATCACAATGACTGAATTTGCTTGTATCGCAATCGGCTTTGGTGGTGTTTTATTTATTGCCCAACCTGATTACGACCATTTCAATATCGGTTACCTATACGCCTTTGGCGCCGTATTATGCGTCAGTAGTGCCGGACTCATTGTCCGTCGTATCGGGCGAGAGGAAAACCCGTTTCTATTTATTATTTTCGGCAATATTGCGATTTTTGCATTTAACATCATTCCCTCGACGTTTCACACGCTTCCAGATATAACGCTTGATCATTTCATTATTTTCGTAATTTATTGCATCACAATTCCATTGGCCGTTTTAATCATGAGTGCCATTTTTGCCCGCGCCCCATCCGTAGCGGTAATCGTACCATTTCAATACACACAAATTATATGGGGGGCTCTGATCGGCTATGTCGCCTTTGCCGATATACCGCAAATTAATACAGTCATAGGAAGCAGCGTTGTCATCGCCTGCGGCCTTTTTATTATCCTTTATCACAAGCGGAAACGCCGGCGCGAACTTCGTCTAACTGATTAATTTTTTATCTTCGCTGCGCTTATACACATAAATTCCTAAAACCGACAATCCAACCGCCCATATTGCAGAAAGGGACTCAACGGCCTCGATAACTGCTGATGCCTTATCCGTTTCAAAAATCATGATATAGGCCACCCCAAACATTTGTGCCGCCCATGTCAACGCCATCAAATACCCGAATGTGGGACGCATACGACGGACATATTTATCCTGTGACAAAATTTCCGCACGCAAGGATTGGTTAATTTCGGATAATGTCTTGGTATCGTTTTCGGCCATTGTTTCAATATGGCGATTTGCCTCTTTAACCTGCTCAATTGTAATGGCACCTTTTGCAATTTCCGCCTCAACATCGGTTAAAATTTTTGCCGCGTTTTTTGCGATATCATTATCAATTGACCCAAGAACTTTTCGCAACATGGATGTTAAAAATCCAACACCTAGTTTTCCCAAAATATTTTCCAACATAATCAATTTTCCAACCTAAAAAAAACATGATCACCAATTTGAACAACAGGCGTTTTTCCCTTTGACCAATATGGCGCAACATGGACAGTATGATAATGATCCGCACCAAAAGTAGAATCATCACCCAATAGGCCATAAACGGCGCGCCGTGCAATGCGTAAACATGTTGCAAAATAAATATCGTCCGCATCAACAGACATCAATTTTGCACGGTTTGGATCACCGGGATTCCAGCAGCTGAATTGATATGGCATTTGGCACACCGTAATGATATTGTGGCCCCACCAAAACCGACCGCCCTGCCTTTGCGCGTGTTGCACC
>CAJXOI010000089.1 GCA_913057885.1 uncultured Micavibrio sp. | reverse complement strand
CCAACGCTCCGCGCCGTGCCCGCGCTTGCTCCAAAACTTGAAATGCCGCATGAATGGGTTTCAGTAATGGGTCAAGAAGCGGGTCAGTGACCTCATCCGTCATCCCGTCAAAGGCGGCCTGAACCTGTTCGTAAATCAATCTGGCATGGGATTTCATCAACCCGCGAAAAACTTTCCACCGTGTTAAATCACCGCGATCATTGATCCATAAATGAAACCCCATACAGGCGCGTTCTTCATGCGGACGCAGAGAACATAAATCATTGGACAATCCTTCGGGTAACATTGGCACAACACGGTCAGGGAAATAGGTTGAATTACCGCGATAATAGGCCTCTTGACCAAGAGCCGTATCACGCATTACATAATGTGCAACATCGGCAATCGCCACAATAATATGAAACCCGCCATCATCGGTTTTCTCGGCAAAGACTGCATCATCGAAATCCCGCGCATCCGCACCATCAATGGTGACAAGGGGAATATCCCGCAAATCCTCACGATCACCAAGTGGCGGAACTTCTAACCCCTCTGTCTCGACAATCACATTATCAGGGAATTCGGCATTTAGACCCTTTTCAAACATCGCGATCAACGAAATTGCCCGAGGGTCATCATCATGCCCGATAACGGATTTTAGCCGCGCAACCGATTTGCGCATATTGCCACGACCTTCCTCACGTTCCAGCGTTACCTCAACCAAATGCCCATCGACCAAGTCATCCGTAGGATCCAAAAGGGTGTAAACCTCGCGGTCGGATTTATTGACAGGTTCAATGATCCATCCTTTTTTCGTTTGAATGGCACGCCCGGCAATCGTTTTGGTCACGACCTCGCCCAGATTATGCATCATATTGCCAGTGACTGTGCCGTCACCGTGAGTTTTCAGCTTAACAAGGATACGGTCACCCTCCGCGCATGTTTTCTTGCTGCCGCGTAATTCAATCAAAATTGGTTCCGGCAGTTTATCTTCCAAATCCTGATTACTCATCGGCGTGGCATATACCTCCCCATCAAGAGAGAGTTTCACCACGCGAAACACCGCCACGGCGGGCAGGTCGTCTGATTCAGCCAAGGCATATGTCTTTTGCGCGGTTTTTTTGATTTTACCCCCGTCCATCAAATCACGGATAGCGTCTTTCAACATAATCCGCTCCGACCCTTTCAGGTCAAAAGCCTTGGCCATGTCTTTTTTCGACATTGGCGCGTTGATATCACGCAAATATTGCAACAATTGTTCGGAAGAAATTTTATCAGTCATTGTCCCTATCTATATAGGGTTTGCAAGGGAATTGACAGGTTTATTCTCCCCGCCCTTGCATGACAATCGCACTGTGTGACAGAGCGCGGGGCAAGATATTTTTCTTGTAAAAATCCGCAATCTGTTTTTTGCGCGCGACAAATTCAGGATTATCAGCTTCTTGAATGACTGCCATCTGCTTTTGCAAAGCCACATGCCCCATGACAACCCCAAGCAGGTTCAAAAACGGTGTGGCGACATAGGCTGCACTGGCCTGATCCATGCCGCCCATGACGGCCAGTGATTGTTTGACAAGGCGGATACCTTCGAAATCTTCGTGATCGTCAATCCATTTAGTCAAAGCCTGACCATCGTCACGCTTAATTTTGCGAAAGACCAGATCCATCGCCTGAATACCGTTTGTTCCTTCGTAAATCGGCAAAATACGGGCATCGCGATAATATTGCGCAGCGCCGGTTTCCTCAATAAATCCTATACCGCCATGCACCTGAATACCCAATGACGCAACTTCTACAGAATTATCCGTACACCACGATTTCACCACGGGTGTCATCAGGTCAACCACATCGCGATTGCCTTGATCCATATGATAGGCGGCCTCCAATGTCATGGCGCGCCCCGCCTGCGTCAGCGCATCCATGGTATCAAGCATACGGATCACATCTGGGTGTTGGTCAATTGTAACCCCGCCCTGAACCCTCTCTGAAGCATAATGGACCGCATGCTGATAGGCACGCTCGGAAATCGCGACACCCTGTAACCCCACGGACAAACGCGCATTATTCATCATGGTGAACATATATTTCAAGCCCTGATGCGCCTCACCAACCAGATAGCCAACCGCACCGCCATCATCGCCAAATTGCATGGTACATGTGGGGGACGCATGAATGCCCAATTTATGTTCAATCCCCGTGCATTTCACGTCATTGCGTGTGCCATCTTCCAATATTTTTGGTACGATAAATAGCGATATACCCTTCACCCCCTCGGGCGCATCTGGCAACCGCGCCAAAACAAGGTGAATAATATTATCCGCCAAATCATGTTCACCATAGGTAATGTAAATTTTTTGTCCGAAAATGCGGTATGTGCCATCATCATGTGGTTCAGCCTTGGCCTTCACGGCGGCCAAATCTGACCCAGCCTGGGGTTCGGTCAGGTTCATTGTACCCGTCCATTCCCCTAAAATCATTTTCGGCAAATAAAATGCTTTCTGATCGTCCGACCCGTGGGCTTCAATAGCCTCGACTGCGCCTTGGTTCAAAAGGGGACTCAGGCCAAAGGACATATTCGCCCCTTGCCACATTTCCTGAATACAAAAGGCCAACACCCACGGCAGGCCCTGCCCGCCATGATCTTCGGCAAAGGGAACGGCATTCCATCCGCCGTCGCGATAGGCTGCATACGCCTCTTTCCACCCTTTGGCGGTTGTGACAGACCCATCTTCATGGCGTTTGCAATGATCTTGATCCCCGCTGTGGTTAATGGGCGCCAAGACATCGCGTGCCAGCTTTCCGGCTTCTTCTAAAACGGCATCAATTAAATCACCGTCAAAATCCGCCTTAAGGACATGATTGAGAATAAATTTTTGGTCATCTATCGGGGGTGTGTAGCTCATTTTTTTATTTTACATGACAATTCTTAATCAACAATCAAGATTTTTGGCATGGTTCCTGCAAATACTATCATGTTATGAGTCTTGGGATTGAACATACAACTGCAGGTGCGCCGCAACATGTGATTGCAGCCATCAAAAATGCGTCAAAAACCACAGGGGTTGATTTTGACTATCTGGTGAATCAGGCCCGCACCGAAAGTTCATTCAGACCGGACGTTAAAGCCAAAACATCATCGGCCACAGGCCTCTATCAATTTATTGATCAGACATGGTTGGCCACGGTGTCAAAGCATGGGTCAAAACATGGCCTTGATGACATCGCCAAAGATATTCAAAAAGATTTTTCGGGGCGTTTTTTCGTGAGCGATGACACCACACGTGAGAAAATTTTGAACCTACGCAAAGATCCACAAATTGCATCTCTGATGGCTGCGGAATTGGCCTCGGATAACCAGCAATTCTTGGAACGCAAAACCGGAAAAAAAGCCTCCGCAACCGACTTATACTTATCTCATTTTTTGGGGGCCAGCGGTGCGGCAAAATATATCACAGCTATGCAAGAGACCCCCTATCGCCCGGCGGCTCACCTGCTTCCTGCTGCTGCGTCATCAAATAAAAATATCTTTTATAATTCAGATGGTTCACCAAAATCTTTTACTCAAATTTATAATCATTTTGAGACAAAATTTGGCAATGTCACAGAGGTTCAAATGGCCGAATCTGCGCCATCACCTATGGTTGACAAATCTTACCGTCGCGACATTTCTTTTGAGCGTATGTACGGGACAGGTATAGATAAATTTGTCCGGTCTATGCCATTGATTGACGGCTTTAAAAACATGAATCATTTTGGAAATTTATTCGCTAGTGACATCACTTCATTAATGCAAAATCAGGTCAATACTCAATCGTTATTTTTAACCTTAACGATGCTGGATTCACCCAAATAATCTGACACTTTATTGCTCAGCCATCGATCCGCCAATGCATCATCTTTTAAAAACTTATCCCACCACGCCAACGCGGTAATTTTGATTTGATCCTTGTGCAAATCCATCTCGTCATAATCAGGCAATTGACCGCGTGACCCGTTAAAGACCATATGATCCGCCCCGTCCAAAATGATCTGCATTTGCTTGGCGTGATCTTGACCTGCAATGTTAAATAATTCATCCCTCAGATGTTGAATTGGGCCATCTAATGGGGAATGATCCTCAGTCCCCGTGATATGCAACATCGGCAGCGTAATATCACCATATATTTCCTCTATCTTTGCTTCATGCGGTTTAAGGCGCACATTGGGGACGGGGCTATAGGCAATCGCAGCGACAAAGCGATCATTTTTCAGGGACATCGGCGCCCCTTTGCCAGTCAATTGCCCTGCCATAATTTGCGTGGTCAATGCGCCCATGCTGTGCCCGCTCATCCCGATTTGTTGAAAATCGCCCTCAACAGGTAAATCAAGATGATGCAATTGATCCAAAACAAACGGAATATCGTGGTATCGATCCAAAATTGTTTCCCATGGAATATGAGCCTTGCGGATATTATCCCATGGATGGCCGGGCTTTCCGCGCCACAGAGAGTCATTCGTGCCCTCGTGACCGATATTGACATGGATATAACCATGCGATGTGAGAAAACGAGAGATGAACCCCGCCCCGTCTTGTGTGCCGCCCAAACCATGTGACCACAAAATAATTGGAAGCGGTTTTTCAGTTTTCAGGTCGGGATAATAAATCTTATATGGGACAACCCGCCCATCGCGAATCTCATCAACCCATTGCCCGCGCTCAATCAAAACGCGGTGCGGTTCAACCGCAGGGTCAATGTTTGATCGCCAAAACATGAGCCTTAATCGTCTTTTTTTCGGAATTGATCGAGGGAGACAACCTCGCCCTTTTTATCCTTTTTCTTTTTGCCTTTGCTGTCGCCGTCATCATCGGCGCGGATGTAAGCACAACGCTCGTTGCCCAAATCCTGATTTTCGATCTGTCTTGGCTTTCACCTTTATTGCTGGCCTGCGGTATTATTGGCGCACTGACATTTGAA
>CAJXOI010000088.1 GCA_913057885.1 uncultured Micavibrio sp. | reverse complement strand
CGATCAATGTTCGGGCTTCTAAGGAGGATAATTCAATGCCCTCGTTTTCGAAAAAACGAAAAATAACGCGGGCTCGTTCCGCGTCGTACCTGTCACTGCAAATGGCATTGTATCGGATCCACTCATTGCCGTATGTGTCTTGCGCCATGGCGCGCGCATTTCTGACGGATCGAGTTTCAACGGCTTGAAACAGGCTCGTATCACCTAGGCGGTGCTCTTCGAAAAAATCAAAGAAACGGATGTCTCTGGTCTCGTAATCTCTGTAGATATATGCCATGCTGATAATAACATGCGTGGCATATGTTTCATGAAGCCCGATGCCGGCTTGTTGGGTCTCTTGTCGCTCTGTATCTGTTTGAGTTGGTGATTTGGCGGATATTGGGGCCTGTGGCAGTGCCGCTAATGTTAATGTTGCGGCAACGGCAAAGCCTTTAGTTAATTTCATTATAATATTCCCTGTTTAATTATATTTTTATAACATTGTTAAAGGGTCGCAACAGTAATTGTCAAATAAAAAAACCCGCCGTGAGACGGGTTTTTTCTTATTATAAAATAATCGCGTTTATGCCGCCTGTTCCTCGGAGCCAAGCTCGTCTTCAGCGCGGCGTTTGTCTTTGGCATAGTTTCCTGAGAATAGATCTGTTTCAAAAACCTCTTCCCATGATCCATCGGTGGATCCACGGCTATATTCCGTTGCACGATTTTCGAAAAAGTTAGTGTGCTCGGCACCATTTAACATTTCATCCATCCATGGCAGTGGATTTTTTTCGATATTGTAAATCGGCTCTAGATTTAATTGCTGTAAGCGTCGGTCTCCGATATAGCGAATATATTTTTTGACGTCTTCGGCTGTCATACCCTCGATTGGGCCCTGTTCAAAGGCAAGATCGATGAAGGCATCTTCGTGCTTGATTGTGATTTTACAGCAATCGTAAAGCTCTTCTTTCAACTCGTCATCCCAAATTTCAGGATGTTCCTGAATGAATGTGTTGAACAACCGAATCATGGACAAGCAATGCAATGTTTCATCACGCACTGACCATGTTACAATTTGTCCCATTCCCTTCATTTTATTGAAACGAGGAAAGTTCATCAAAATTGCAAAGGATGCAAATAAGGCCAACCCTTCGGTAAATGCGCCGAACATCGCCATTGTTTTGGCAATGTCACGCGGGTTGTTCATTGATACATCTTGCATGTAATCAAATTTATCTTTCATCTCCTTATATTCTAAGAAGGCAGAATATTCGACCTCAGGCATACCAATCGTATCCAGTAAGTGAGAATAGGCCGCGATGTGGACCGTTTCAATGTTGGAAAAGGCCGATAACATCATCTGTACTTCAACAGGGCCAAAGACCTGCGAGTAATGCTTCATGTAGCAGTTATTGACCTCGACATCAGCCTGTGTGAAAAAGCGGAAAATCTGAGTCATGAGGTGACGCTCAGACTCAGTTAATTTTTGGCGCCAGTCTTTAACATCCTCAGACATTGGCACTTCCTCGGGAAGCCAGTGAATACGTTGTTGCGTTTGCCAAGCTTCAAAGCACCAAGGGTACAAGAATGGCTTATAAATATGACGTTCTTTAAGCAACGCTGATTGCGACATAGTTTTCTCCTCTTTATTAAATTGTTGTTACTACCCACTATCGATACCTAACATAGAGTGATTCGTGCATAAACCGAGTCTTATTTCCCGCATGATGCTAAAAATCCACATCAATAGTTCAAAAATCGATAAAAATCACAAGATGTTGTGGTCGAATTTGTGTTGTTAATACCAAATGTAGATGATTTGCGTTCGGAGGCAAAGAAATTTTTATATGATATTTGCCGTGCTTTTGCCCTTATTTGGTTTTATACTTCCTGATCAATATGAGATTTTTTGCTATCACTGTCCTGCTGTATTTTATATCGTTTAATGGCCTAGCACATGCGATGTCCATCATTCGAGATACGGAAATCGAAACGATTTTACAAAAATGGTCTGAGCCTATTTATGAGCAAGCAGGGCTCAGCGGCGATCAAGTGCGCACAATTCTGGTTCAACAAAATGACATTAATGCCTTTGTCGCAGGTGGGTCGAATATTTTTCTATATACAGGTTTGATTAAGGCGGCTGATTACCCCGAAGAATTGATTGGTGTGATCGCACACGAGACGGGGCATATAAGTGGTGGCCATTTGATTACAACTCGCCGTGCGATGGAAAGAGCATCTTTTCAATCGATTTTGGCCACGGTGGCGGGGGTTGGTGCGGCCATTGCGTCGGGAGATGGCAATGCAGCAGGCGCCATTTCTAGTGGCGGCGCGTCCGTTGCAGCGCGGGGTTTTTTGGCACATTCGCGGGTTCACGAGGCCGCTGCCGACCAAGCAGCGATAAAATATATTGATGGTGCGGGCGTTAATCCAAAAGGATTAGTAACTTTTTTGGAAAAGCTGGAAGGGCAAGAATTATTGCCTGCATCTCAGCAATCGGAATATATGCGCACCCACCCTCTTACAAAAAACAGGATTGATGCAATGCGCAATGCCGCGATGGAGTCCCCTCTTTATGATGATTTAGGGGCGTCGGACAAACAATATGAATTTGACCTTATCAAGGCGAAATTAATTGGCTTTATCACTCCGCATAGTGTGCTTCGTTATTATGATGATCAAACGGGCGATATTGATGATCTTTATGCCTTTGCCATCATGCATTACCGCCAAAACCATTATGATCAGGCATTTGTGTTATTTGACCGTTTAATTGCGAAGGAGCCAGATTATCCTTTTTTCTATGAAATGAAAGCACAAGCACTGCGTGACAGAGGGCAATTGGCTGAGGCGGAAAATTATTACAGGCAGGCTTTGTCAAAAATGAATGGGCGGGACGCGCCATTGATCAACGTTGCTTTGGCGCACACGATGATTGAGCAACAGAAAAACACACAAGAGGCGGAAACATTATTATTGCAGGCCGTGCAGAGTGAACCGCATGAAACACGACCTTATCGCTTATTGGCAACCTTGAAAGGGCGGAATGGGCGAAAAGCGGACGCCCAGTATTTTTTGGCCGAGGAGGCCGTAAGGCAAGGGCGCAGAAATGAGGCCACGCGTCTTTTGAACTTGGCAATCGAAAGCGGTGAACTATCATCAGATTATCAGATCAAGGCAAATGACTTGAAAATCTTTTTAGATCGCTTGCCCCAACGGGATTAATGCATGTAAACTATGTTTGAAAAAAGAAAGGGTTAGGAATGAAATTTTTTATGTATGGTTTTTTGGTGGTTGGTGCTTTGGTGTCCATACCTTTTGTATCACCTCAGGCGCAGGATTTGACCCGCGAACAGGTCAAACAAATTGTAGAAGAGTACATTCAAGATAATCCGCAGGTGATTTTGGACTCTGTTGAATCATATGGGCGGGAACAGCAATATCAAGAAACATTGGCCAGACAAGAAGCCATCCAACAACATATGGGATGGCTTGAAAATAATGATATGCTTCCCATAGCAGGAAACCCTGACGGAGACATCACTGTCGTTGAATTTTTTGATTATAATTGTGGTTATTGCAAAAAGGCTCTGGATGATGTGATGACGATTATTGCTGAAGAAGATGATGTGAAATTTATTTTCGTTGAATTGCCAATTTTAGGGCGCACCTCTGAATTAGCGGCAAAATGGGCAGTTGCAGCCAAAATGCAAGACAGATATTTAGATTATCACATTGCCTTGATGAAGCATCGTGGGCCATTGAATGAGATTAGCTTGATTACTGCCGCCGAAAAAGTCGGTCTGGATGTTGATAAGCTTAAGGATGATGCTGAAGGAGAGGAAGTGGCCAAAATTGTCAATGAAAAAGCGGCCAAAGCCAGCGAAATGGGTATCAGCGGAACCCCGGCTTTCATCATCGAAGGCCAACTATTCGGTGGATATATCGGCGTTGAACGCATGCGAGCCGCTATTGAAGAAGCGCGTGCCATGCAATCCGAAGGGGAAGGTTAATAGCAATGTTCCGAATCATATTGATCACGGCCTGTATCGCGTTGGCCTTCTTTCTTTATAACGCCTATGGTTATCGCTATTACCTCAGTGATATTCGTGCCGAGGCAGATAATGCCATGAGCTTTGGTGATACGATTGATGCCGATATACGTATCATTGCCTATATGGATTATGGGGCACCAAGCTCTCGCCGCCTCTATCCTCTTTTGCTCAACCTTGTTGCGGCTGATGACGATGTAAAGGTAACGATAAGACCTGTTTCTTCCGGCGATACGTTTTCCGATTTAGTGACGCGAGTGGCTATTGCGGCAAAAAACCAGGGGCGCTTCATGGATTTTAACAACGTTATTTTATCGCGGTCATCAGATTTGGATGAAAATTTTATCGAAGGTGCTGTGATGTCCCTTAACATGGACTATGACCAAGTAAAATTTGACATGATTTCAACGGATATTGAGCAAGAAGTTCAGAAGTACCAGAGGGAAATGGCTTTATTGAACATTCCGTCCCTTCCATATTTTTATATCGAGCATGTCAAAATGGAGGGCGCGGCCTATACAGTAAAGGAATTGCGTCAAATCATATCTGATCTTAGAACAGGGCGCCGTTAGGCCCAATCATAAGAGAGAAATAAATCTGTTGCATGTTTGGAATCTGTTCATAAAACTGTTTCCAAAAGGTAGGATTTTGCTTGTGCCAATTGTAGGAACTTCCGTTATAACTGCCTTTGTTATCCCATTGCATGGTTTCTTTAAGACTAGAATTTTCTACAGCAGGAAAAATTGCTTTCCAATCTTTGACCCATCCTGAGCTATCGTGGGGAGAACACATAACACAAGCCAGCTGACATTTGGTTCCAAAACGCAAGTCGATGTAAGCAAGTTGAGGAGGAACGTTTCCGTCATCGTCTGTTTGTTCAATTAATTTATCTACATCTACACGTTGACTCCAGTAG
>CAJXOI010000087.1 GCA_913057885.1 uncultured Micavibrio sp. | reverse complement strand
TGAAATTTTTATCAATTTTTTCAGGGAGCATGTCGTTGATATTGATCCATTCACTTGTCGGAAAACCCATCATACCGCCAAGCATGCCTTTTTCAGGGCGTCTTTCAACACCAATGCGCCCATCATCGATATAAATATAGGCCACGGCATGACGCTCGGGAATTTTGGCTTTCTTTTTCTTTATTGGATAAATTGTTGCATCACCCTCATGATGGGCCTCACAGTATTCATTGATGGGGCACAAATAGCATTTTGGGGATTTTGGTGTGCATATAGTTGCCCCCAAATCCATTACTGATTGCGCGAAACAGGATGGGCGATCTAGATTATCTCCAACAAATAATGGATTGGCATAGTCGCGTATTACAGGTTTTGAATCTGGCAACGGTGCTCGAATACGGTATAGGCGCGATATAACCCTTTCGACATTACCGTCAATCACTGTTGCCGGCACATCAAACGCGATAGACGCAATCGCCGCAGAGGTATAATCCCCAATACCGGGCAGCGATTTTAGCGTTTTAATATCTGATGGAAACTCGCCTCCATAATCATTTGCAACGGTGACCGCACATTTATGCAAGTTGCGTGCGCGGGAATAGTATCCAAGCCCTGCCCATTCACGCATAACATCATCTTGAGAAGCCTTTGCCAAATCTAAAACCGTGGGCCATCGCGTTATGAATTTTTCAAAATATGGAATAACGGCCTGAACTGTTGTTTGTTGCAACATCACCTCGGATAACCACACATGATAAGAGTCCGGTTTTTGATCTGGCGTCGACCGCCATGGCAAAACACGCGCATGATCGTCATACCATGAGAGCATTGCGCTTCGTATTTGCGATGGTGTAGAGTATGCCAAGGCCATGACAAAGAAAATTAAAGACAAAATCAATTTTGAAAAGAGGAAATTCGGAACAAACGCCCTTTCTGGCATTTTGCCGTCCATGATGAAACAATTAGGCGGCGCAGCAGAGGCAAAAAAGGCCGCCTCCATGATCCGTGTTTTAAACCATTGGCCTGACATTATAGGTGCGGAAATGGCTCCACGCAGCATGCCTATTAAAGTCGGCTTTCGAAAACAAAAAAATCGTGAAACGGGTGAACAAACATCCATCCGTGTTTTAAAAATAAAAGCCGAAAGCGCCGTTGTTACCTCCATTGCCATGCGCGAGGCCATTATTTGCCAACGCCTCAATACCTTGTTTGGTACAGATGATTTCCAAAAACTGGATATTGAACACGGCACAATCAATGCGGCCAAACCAAAATCGAAAAGGCAAAATATTCATCATAAAATTGATTTGCCCGACATTGATGACCCTGTGTTAAAAGACAGGCTTGAATCTCTGGGGCAAGCTGTTATGAATAGCGAGCGGAATTAAAAGAAGGAAAAAATATATGAAAGTCAACGCATCGGCATTAAAAGTTGGAAACATTATTGACCATGAAGGCCGCCTGTTACAGGTGATGTCATCGGAAATTTCGAAACCTGGAAAAGGTGGTGCCTATGCCACGCACACCCTTCGCGATGTGAGGACGGGCAGTAAAGATGTTATTCGTTTTCGATCTCAGGAATCGGTCACAAAGGCACGCTTGGATGATTTTGAATATCAATTTTTATTTGCTGATGGCGATACCTATACCTTTATGGATACTAATACTTACGAACAAATTGAATTGAATGGGGAATTGATCGGATACCCGAAAGTATTTCTTCAAGACGGTATGATGGTGACTGTGTCCAAATTTGAGGAAGAGCCACTTGCCGTCTCCCTCCCTGACAAAATCACCATGGAAGTTGTGGAGTGCGAACCGGTTGTAAAAGGGCAAACCGCTTCCTCATCCTATAAACCCGGACAATTGGAAAATGGAGAACGGGTTATGATACCGCCTCACATTGATGCGGGCACACGCATCGTCATTTTGACCGAGGATGGCAGTTACGTCGAAAGGGCAAAGGATTAATGGCAACACCTGCAATTATTACCGTTATGTCACGCGCGGCGGAAAAGGCCGCCAGATCATTGATCCGTGACTTTTACGAGGTTGAAAACCTTCAGATTTCTGTCAAAGGGCCAGGCGATTTTGTCTCAGCCGCGGATAAACGCGCCGAACAAATCCTCCACGAGGAATTATTAAAGGCCAAACCGGATTACAGCTTTTTGATGGAAGAAAGCGGAGAAATTAAAGGCAAAAGTGATAACCGCTTTATTATTGACCCTTTGGACGGCACAACAAATTTCCTGCATGGCATACCACATTGGTGTATTTCCATCGGGTTGGAAGAAGACGGCAAGTTAACCGCCGCCGTTGTCCTTGATCCCATCAAAGATGAAATGTTTTACGCCACGAAAGGCGGTGGCGCGTGGATGCGCGGGAATAAACGCCTGCGCGTTTCAGGTCGTAAAGATCTAGCGATGTGCGTGGTGTCGTCAAACGACATGTTCCATAAAGATGATCGCTATAAAAATATTCGCCCATTGGTCGCATCGCTTAAATCTTTTGGCGCAACGGCGCTTGATCTGGCCTATGTAGCGGCGGGCCGCCTTGACGGATATTATGGCGGATCATCAAAGCAAGGCCCACAGGCATGGGACATTGCCGCAGGCGCTCTGATTGTCCGCGAGGCCGGCGGTATGGTCACTGAAATTGATGGTAAATCCAACCCTGTCTATAACCAAAATGTTCTGGCGGGGAACGAGCATGTTCATGCCAAGTTGAAAGACATCCTCAACTCATAATTCTTGCGATACCATAGCGACGCTGTTGTAATATTAGACATGCGTTTTCTAGTTTTTGTGATTGCAGCTTTTGCTCCCATAGTATCTTGGGCGGATATGCCGTTGCCCGAGCGCAAGCCCCTCCCACCAATTACGGGTGCCTTGGACAATCAAGACAATGTCCAATCGATTGACTCAATTATTGATGCCGCACTACAGCCTAAACCAAATGATGTTGTTTTGCCGCCGGACATTCCAAACAGAAAACGCCCTGTGCGACCACCGCAAAAATCAGCGACAACGCAGACTACGGCAGATTTTCCAGATGACATGCCCTACCCTGCCAGAAAGCCTATGAAAATTCGCACGACCGCAGGATGGCAAGATGCCCCCTCACCCCAAGATAGAAACCTTGTGAATCTCGATGATTTCAGCGATAACCACAGCGAACGCATGGCCGGCGGACGGCGCGGCGGTATTGAACGCACCCCTGCCCGTCCCCGTATTGCATTGCGAGAGACAACTGATGAATCCCCTTTTGAAACAGCAAAATTACCGCGTGCGCGAACGTCGCAGAATGATCCTGTTATTATTTTTTTTAAGGAAAATTCATCCGAGCTAGAAGTCGGACAAATTGATATATTACAATCCGATGTTTTATCACGCCTCAAACGATCTTCCCGTCGGGTGGCCATATATGGTTACGCGGAACGCAGTCACAGCGGAAATGAGCGTACACATCAAATTTCCCTTAACAGGGCTTTGTTGATTGGAAACTTTCTAACAGATCATGGCGTATCATCATCACGAATTGAGGCCCGTGCGATGGCATCTGATACCCCTATATCACCAAAAGACCGCGTTGACATTGTTATTTATTAGAAAATGTGAATAAAGGCGCAAAAATGCCATTTTAAATTTGACAAAAACCCTTGAAATGCGCTTATTTCAGAGGATTGAAAGGTTATGCCTATGTTTAAAAAATATGTTTTACCCGTTTCTATTTGTCTTGTTGTTTTGGTTACCTGTATTGGTGTCTTGCAATGGCGATCCATCAATGCCGATGACCGTATTATGAATGACATTGAGGCATCGTCCGGAGACGCATCAAAAACCATCACCGAAAATGATGTCACCGTGGGTGATGCGCCCGCTTATGTTGAAAACGGTGCTTTAGTCATTGGCGAACGGGATGCACCCGTTACGATTTTGGAATTTAGCTCACTATCATGCCCGCATTGCGCGACTTTTCACAAGGTGACTTTAGGCGACCTCAAAACGGATTATGTTGACACAGGTAAGGTTAAATTTGTCTTTAATGATTTCCCTTTGAATGGACCTGCTATGGCAGGGTCTTTATTGTTAAAATGTATTCCTCTTGAAAATCGCTATGAGTTTATGGAGATGTTGTTTGATCAACAGGCACAATGGGCGTTTGATAACAATTTCAATAACAAATTAAAACAATATGCTGCATTACTTGGCATCGGATCAGCCAGAGCAGAAGAATGCATGAGCGACCGCGAAGCTCAAGCCGCAATTGTTGCCGCAATGCAAACAGCCAACGAAGCCTATGAAATATCCTCAACACCCAGCTTTGTGATCCAACCGGGCGGCGAAAAGCTCACGGGAGCGCAACCTTATGGTGAGTTCTCTACACGGATTGAGGCCTTGATAAACCAAGAGGAATGATAAGGCATTGATTTCCCTGCGAAATCGGGGGTAACTGACTAGTAGACGCTGCAAACTAAAACATGGTTCATTTTTCAAAACTCAAACTCTATGGCTTTAAAAGCTTTGTCGATAAGACAGAGCTTGAGATCGGCCCTGGCCTCAACGGTATTGTTGGCCCCAACGGATGTGGAAAGTCCAATTTGGTCGAAGCTTTGCGATGGGTGATGGGAGAAAAATCTGCAAAAAATATGCGCGGTGGAGGAATGGAAGATGTTATTTTTGCCGGAACATCAAAACGACCCGCCCGTAATTTGGCTGAGGTGACGGTTGTTATTGATAATCAGGATGGCACAGCCCCCGCACCGTTTAATGCCGCAACCGAAATTGAAATCAACCGCAAGATTGAAAAAGACAAAGGGTCGCAATATCGCGTCAATGGAAAAGCCGTTCGCGCCCGCGATGTGAATTTACTGTTTGCCGACACTATGACGGGGGCGAATTCTCCCGCGCTTGTATCTCAGGGGCGGATCACGGAAATCATTACCGCCAAACCCG
>CAJXOI010000086.1 GCA_913057885.1 uncultured Micavibrio sp. | reverse complement strand
GATGGACAAAATTCATGATGTGATGTGTTTTCGCGCCCTTAATGGTGGTCAGGTTACAGTCAAAACCCAACGCCGACCAAAAATCGCCCCATAAATCTTGACTTCCTCTTTTATTTAATATACATAACAAAAAGAGGAATTATTGATATGAAGCAAGTCGCCCTATTAGCCTTTTTACAAAACGCTGTCGCATCCGGAATCACGCGCTTTATGCGGGTCATTGCCAAAGAGGAATTGGAGCCCGTCCTGATCGATTTTTGTAACCGATTAAGCAATCCATCCATGACTGAGACACGTTTGGATGATGATAGTTTCCAAACATTTCGCACCAAATTATCACAAGTCATTCTCGATGATTTCGAAAATGGTGACAAACCTGTCCAGTGGAAAGATGTGGGGGAAACATTGCAAGATGTCCTCAGCATTTGTGCCGTTGAGGCTTTTTACCCCAGAAACGAAGCGCGGTTTTTATTGTTAAATGATTACGCCGCATTGATCAAAGGGGCGGATTACAATGATATTCCTGTTGATATTCGTTTGGGAAGTCATGAATACTCCCCCATAGATTTCCTCTTAAAAATGGCTGCCTGTAAAACCACGCATGACGTTCATAACGCTTTCCTTGATAAAAGCCAATCTCCTCTATCAAGGCCCATCTTTTCTGGTGGTCGTAGCTAGACTAACAAGCCCGATGATTTAAAACTGAAATGTCCTGAACGGCTGATAATCAAATGATCATGAATTTCGATATTCAGTGCCGCAGACGCATCACGCAATTGATTGGTCAGATCAATATCCGCTTGTGAAGGTGTGGGGTCGCCGCTGGGGTGATTATGGATCAGGATCATCGCCGTTGCCCCGATATTCATGGCCTTTTTCATGACCTCACGTGCATAAACATTAGCACCGTCTATCGTTCCCTCAGCGTGCACCTCATCTTCGATCAAACAATTTTTTTTATTGAGGTATAAAACGCGGAATTGTTCTCTTTTTTCTTCCGATAACTCCGCGTGACAATAAGCCAACACACGATCCCAATTATTGAGCACAGGCCTTTGTAACAATTCACCCTTCATCGCACGGCAATGCAGCGCATGCACAGAATGCAAAAAAGTTGCAGTGTTTTCAGAGACACCTTTGACTGAACAAAGGTCATCAACTGTTGCGGTAAATACCTTATGCAGCGTGCCAAATGTTGCAATCAAGTCCTTGGCAATGGGCTTAACGTCCTTACGAGGAATTGCGGTGAATAACAAAAGCTCGAGTAATTCGTAATCTGCAAGCGCACTTTCGCCACTCTCAATAAACCTCTTGCGAAGGCGATCCCGATGGCCATGCTGATGATTGTCTTTTTTATCTTGCATAGGGTGGTTTTGTGTGCCCTTCGGGTGACAACGTAAAAATCTCGACCCCGTCTTTGGTCACACCAATCGTATGTTCAAATTGTGCTGATAATTTTCGATCCCGTGTCACGGCGGTCCATCCGTCGCCCAGAATTTTGGCATCGGGTCGCCCTTCATTAATCATCGGTTCAATGGTAAATATCATCCCCTCTTCTAGAACAACGCCTGTGCCGGGACGGCCAAAATGCAAAACGGATGGCGGCGTGTGAAATTCCTGCCCAATACCATGACCGCAGAAATCTTCAACAACGGAAAACCTCTCTGCCTCGGCCCGGGTTTGAATGGTATGTCCAATATCACCCAATGTCACACCAGGTTTTACAATTCCTATTGCATCCATCAAGCACTGATATGTTACATCCATCAAACGTGCTGCTTTAATGCTGGCCTCACCCACCACAAACATACGGGATGTATCGCCATACCATCCATCAACGATTGTCGTGACATCAATATTCAAAATATCGCCCGCCTTTAATTTTTTATCCGGGGCCGGGATGCCGTGACAAATCACGTTATTGATCGAAATACAGGATGATTTTGGATATCCCTTGTAATTTAATGTGGCAGGTGTCGCGCCGTTTCGTTTAATAAAACTATGAATCAGGTCATCCAGTTCCTCTGTACTAACCCCCTCGACAACATGGGGCGTGATGAAATCCAATGTCTTTGCTGCCATTTGTCCCGCGATACGCATTTTCGCAAAGCCGTCTTCACCATAAAGCGGGATACCGTTATCTGTTCTTTTCAAAGCGTCAGTCATGACCTATCTTTACAACAAAAGGTAATGTAAGAGAAGGAAAAGATATTATGAGCACCAAAACCGCGGGGCTAATTATTATCGGCGACGAAATTTTATCAGGGCGAACATTGGATAAAAACACACAAACCATCGCCACACGTCTGAGTGAAATCGGTATTCAATTGAGGCAGGTTCAAATTATACCGGACGTCATCGACACCATCATCGAAACGGTCAAACATTTTTCACCCGCCTACGATTATGTTTTTACGACGGGCGGTATTGGCCCGACCCATGATGATAAAACCGCCGAAGCCATTGCCAAAGCATTTCATGTTGATCTTGTCAAACATCCAGATGCCTATGCTACGCTCGTTGATCATTACGAAGGCGAAGAAAACCTGAATGAGGGTCGTATCAAAATGACCATGATCCCCAATGGCGCAACATTGATTGACAATCCCGTCTCCGCCGCGCCCGGTTTCAAAATTCAAAATGTGCATGTCATGGCGGGCGTTCCCAATATTATGAAGGGCATGTTAGATAATGTTATTCCGACCCTAGAGGGGGGCGAAATAATCAAAACGAGATCTATTATTGTGCATAAAAAAGAAAGCGAAATAGCGGCTTTATTGCAAAAAACGCAAGAGGATTATCCTCAAGTTGATATTGGATCCTACCCACGCTATGTCGAAGGCCGGCACGAAGTATCGATTGTCATTCGCGGTGCCGATGAAGGATTGATTGAGAGTATTGAAAAACGAATTCGCGATAAGACCAATTAATATAAACATATTAAATTGACATAAAAATATAAAGTATTGTATAACATATTTATCAAATGGTTAAATTTCGCATATTCTCATGAATTAACGCGTGATAACGGTTATGTTGCCCTTTACGGTAAATTTTCCATTGAGGAGCTCAATCATATATATGATTGCCTTATTGTGCCCCAAGAGGTGTTTGATACGCTTGGTTTAAAAGACGGTGATAAATTGCGCTTCCAAACACAATTTTCTGAGGTCCATGACTCTGTCCTTGGAATGACCCAGGAAGTCTGTTTAATTCCGGCGCGCATTGAAAAATTAGACGGCGCAACAATCCATCACTTTCCTTCATTACGATAACATTCAAACCACAAAAAACGGATTGTTTTTAGATTCAATATCCTTCTTAATGAAATTCCACGCGGAAGCGGGGATCCAGCGATCGCAATCACACATTCTGGATCCCTGATCAAGTCGGGGATGACATGTAAAGTATAAATTACAATGAACTCAAATATCGAAACTATTGCACAGGCCATCGATTGGATCGTTTCGCAGGAAACACCGCCATCGTTAGATAATTTAGCCGCGCGATACAGGTATGAGCCAACTTATTTTCAGAAGATATTTAAAAACCATGTCGGGGTTTCACCAAAACAATTCACCCACTACATGACCTATCGACGCGCACGGGATTTGTTATTACAAAATCATTCAACTTTGGAGGCGGCTTATGAATCAGGCCTGAGCGGTCAAGGACGCCTACATGATTTATTTTTAAAAATTGAATCCATGACGCCAGGCACGGTCAAAAACCGTGGGCATGGTATTGCAATCACTTACGGCTTTGCACCGACGTTACTGGGCGAATTAATGGTCGCCAAAACAGATAGGGGCATATGCTGGCTGGGTTTTCAAGTGGACGAAAGCCGAGAAATTGCAACACAACGCATGAAAGACTATTGGCCTAAAGCAATTTTTATCGAAGGTGATGTGGGACATGAAATCGAAAAAATTGAAGCCATATGGCTCGGACTAAATTCCGGTCGCCTATCGCTCGATATCTATGGCACAAATATGCAACTACAGGTTTGGCAAGCCCTTTTACAAATTCCATTCGGGACGGTCACATATTACAGTGCCATCGCCAGATCAATTGGAAAGCCAAAGGCAGCACGCGCCGTTGGCAATGCCGTAGGGGCAAACCCAATATCTCTTCTCATCCCTTGTCACCGCGTTATTCAATCCACAGGGATCATCAATAACTATGGGTGGGGAAGCCCGCGTAAAAAAATTATTTTAGGGCTTGAAGGAAACTTATTAAATAGTACTTGATTGGTACTACTTTATTCTATATCGTTATTTTTATGGCAGAGATTGTTTCCTTATCAAACTATTTTCGAAAACGACCAGAGCAAATCATAGGAGAGGTTATATATATTTCTGATGATAGATCATGGTTGAAAATCCGCCATCATAACGATCCCTCGAAAAAAACCCCTTATAATATTGCCGCCTGTCTCAGAACATTTGACAACGTTAATATCGGCGATACCGTGCATGCCTCAATCGACCCGATACCCGAAGGCACAATTCCAAACCACCTTTACAAAAAAATCACATCTATAAGAAGAATTGACAAAAATATAAAACAAAATCCCGCTGTTTTACTAAGCATGATGGGGTAAAACCCCTTTTCCCAATTTTTTTGCATTACCGCTGAAACCCTATCAACAATCGCATTGAAACCATGTACCATAGTGTCATGTTTAATTATATCATGCGGCGATTGCTTTTGATGATTCCGACATTGTTCGGGATCATTCTGATCAATTTCTTAATTGTTCAGGCCGCGCCGGGTGGCCCCGTCGAACAAATGATTGCCAAAGCCCAAGGCATCAGTGGCGACGCCACAGCAAGAATTAGCGGCAGTACAGGCGGCGAAACCATGGCCAATATGGGCGAAGCCCTATCGCAAAACATGGGACAAGCCTCTACATCATCAACCAGCCAATATCGTGGCGCCCAAGGATTGCCGGCGGAGTTTATTGCCGAGCTTGAAAAGCAATTTGGATTTGATAAACCGAT
>CAJXOI010000085.1 GCA_913057885.1 uncultured Micavibrio sp. | reverse complement strand
GTTGGAACCCAAAGATGAAGCCCTTTATTTTTGGGGTAAGAAATAACGTTCATATCATTGACTTACAACAAACTGTTCCCATGTTGGATCAGGCTTTGAAAGCCGTGCGCGACGTAGCAGCACAAGGTGGACGTATCCTGTTTGTCGGAACAAAAGCTCAGGCTCAGGAAAAAGTTGCCGAGGCTGCAAAAGCGTCAGGCCAATACTACGTGAATCACCGTTGGTTGGGCGGGATGATGACCAACTGGAAGACAATTTCAAATTCTATCCGCCGTTTGCGCGAATTGGAAAAAATCACAGCACAAGGTGACGCCAGCGGTTTAACAAAGAAAGAACAGCTTCAGGCTCAACGCGAATTGGATAAACTTGAGCTAGCCCTTGGTGGAATTAAAGATATGGCAGGGACACCCGACCTAATTTTTGTGATCGACACGAACAAGGAAAAAATTGCCATCCAAGAAGCCAATAAAATGGGCGTTCCTGTTGTGGCCGTTGTTGATACGAATTCCAATCCGGATGGTGTTGATTTCCCAATTCCAGGAAATGATGATGCCTTGCGTGCGATTGACCTTTATTGTGATCTTGTCTCTTCCGCGGCGTTGGACGGCCTTCAGGCACAAATGTCCAAGGCTGGTGTTGATGCCGGTGAAGCGGTTGAAGTAAAAGAAGATCTGCCATCCGAAACGCCCGCACAATCAGATCCAATCGTATCTGAGGAGGAAGCAAAAGCCGCAGAGGAAACAACAGAAGCCGAAGCCGCGAAAAAAGCCGCATCTGCTTAATAAAATAAATAATAGGAGATTTAAAATGACAGCAATTACAGCCACAATGGTTAAAGAACTGCGCGAAACAACTGGTGCAGGAATGATGGATGCCAAAAAGGCATTGGTTGAAAATAACGGTGATATGGAGGCATCTGTTGACTGGCTTCGCACTAAAGGTTTGGCCAAGGCCGCTAAAAAGGCAGGCCGCGCCGCCGCTGAAGGTTTGGTTTCTGTTGCCACAAATGATGAAGGCACATTCGGTGTTGCCGTGGAAATCAACGCGGAAACGGACTTTGTTTCCCGCAATGACAAATTCCAATCATTGGTTGATAACGTAACATCTCTTGCCAAAGCCGGATGGGACAGTGTTGAAGCATTGGCCGACGCTGATATGGATGGCAAATCCGTTCGTGACACAATCACGGATGCAGTTGCAACAATTGGCGAGAACATGGCCCTTCGTCGCTATGAAAGCGTCAAAGTTTCCCAAGGTTATGTCGCATCATATGTTCACAATGCCGTATCAGAAGGCAAAGGGAAAATCGGTGTGCTTGTAGGTTTGGAATCATCAAAGCCACGCGCCGAACTGGAAACATTGGGTAAACAAATTGCCATGCACATTGCTGCGGCTAACCCGCTTTTCCTTGATATCGAATCCGTTGACGCCGATGCATTGGAGCGCGAGCGTACAGTTTTGAAAGAGCAAGCCAAAGAACAAGGTAAGCCGGATGACATCGCCGAAAAAATGGTTGAAGGTCGTATCCGTAAATATTACGAAGAAACCGTTTTGACGGAACAAGTCTTTGTGATGGATGGTGAGACAAAAATTTCTAAACTATTGGGTGAAGATATTACCCTAACCGGTTTTACACGCATGGTTTTGGGTGAAGGTGTTGAAGTTGAAGAAACAGACTTCGCCGCCGAAGTCGCCGCCGCCGTCAATGGGTAATAGTCATATAAATTGACAAGTTATTAAATGGTCTTTAAAACTCCTTGCTAGAAATAACAAGGAGTTTTTTTATGAGTGACTTGGAATTAAAAACGAATTTTTACACAATTTCAGAAACAAATGGAGTGACTGGTCATCGAGGCGAGATGATTGAACCATCTATTTGTTCTGATGAAAGGCTTGTAGCAAGAAAAGGCCCTGGTGGGAGATACGCCATTAGAACGCAATATGCAGATACGGACATAAATGGTCCAGGCGGATCTATGCATCCATTTAACTTTGTAAGACGCATTAATGATTGGTGGCTAAACTACCCTGATTATCAGTTTACTTTATTAGAGGTTAGAGAGCAATTCGCGGATTTTAAGAAGCGATATTCGGCAAACGGTTCAAGATTTACTGCCTAAAATATTGTTCATGAATTAAACAGCCTCCTTGCCTAAATGCTTGGTGGCTGTTATTTATTATGCGTAAAATAAAAAGGAAATTATAAACGATGGCAAACCCCTTACCCTATAAACGTGTGCTCCTCAAAATGTCTGGTGAGGTTTTAATGGGGGATAAGGATTTTGGCCTTGATCCGGAAACCGTCAGCCGCGTTGCCCGCGATATCAAAGATGTCCGCGACACGGGGATTGAAGTTTGTGTTGTGGTTGGTGCGGGAAATATTTTTCGCGGTGTTTCAGGCGCCGCATCGGGCATGGATCGCACAACCGCCGACTATATGGGCATGTTGGGGATCGCGATTAACGCCTTGGCATTACAAAACGCCTTGGAACAATTGGGCGTCCCGACCCGCGTGCAATCTGCCATTCGCATGGATGCGATTTGCGAACCCTATATTCGGCGCAAGGCCATTCGCCACATGGAAAAGGGGCGTGTTGTAATTTTCTCTGCCGGAACGGGTAATCCATATTTCACATCCGATACCTGCGCCGCGCTTCGTGCATCCGAAATGGATTGCGATGCCTTGTTCAAGGCAACAAAGGTTGACGGTGTTTACACCGCCGATCCAAAAAAAGATGATATGGCAGAACGGTATGATAATATTTCATATATGGATGTGTTGACCAAAGATTTAAAGGTAATGGATGCCACGGCGATATCACTAGCACGTGAAAATAATGTGCCGATCGTCGTATTTTCAATTATGGAAGACGGTAATTTCAAAAAAGTCATGGCAGGACAAGAGCCCTGTACAGTGGTAGAAGAATAAATAGGAGTATAAAAT
Organism: uncultured Micavibrio sp.; assembly: GCA_913057885.1. GTDB lineage: Bacteria > Pseudomonadota > Alphaproteobacteria > Micavibrionales > UBA1664 > UBA1664. The sequence goes on along the minus strand of CAJXOI010000085.1, from coordinate 2,111 downwards.
GGCTTTGGATAAAAAAGATATTGAACAAAGAATGAATGGTGCTGTGGACACACTTCGCCGTGAATTTGGTGGGTTGCGCGCGGGACGCGCATCGACATCCTTGCTGGACACTGTTGTGGTCGAGGTGTACGGATCAAAAATGCCGCTAAATCAGGTTGGTTCTGTCTCGGTTCCCGAACCGCGTTTATTAACGGTCACTGTATGGGATGCCAATAATACGGCCTCTGTTGAAAAGGCGATCCGTAATTCAGGTCTGGGGCTAAACCCAATGGCAGAGGGGTCATTGATCCGCATTCCGATGCCGGAATTGACCGAAGAACGCCGTAAAGAATTGGTCAAGGTCGCGCGTCAATACGCAGAAACGGCGCGTGTCGCCATCCGAAACGTCCGTAAAGACGGCATGGATGCGATTAAAGCCGACGAGGACTTACCCGAAGACGATCAAAAACGCCAATCAGACGACGTTCAAAAAATGACCGATGACCATGTCAAACAGGTGGACGAATTACTTGATGGCAAAGAGAAAGACATCATGGCGGTCTAATAATGACCTCTCTTCCAAACCATATAGCCATCATTATGGATGGAAACGGACGGTGGGCAAAGGCACGCCGTTTGCCGCGGACTGCCGGGCATAAAAAAGGAGTCGAGGCCACAAAAAAGATTGTTACCCATGCAGGAGAAATCGGCCTTCCTTACCTCACGCTTTATGCGTTTTCGACTGAAAATTGGGCGCGCCCCGTGGATGAAATCAATGATTTGATGGCGTTGCTGAGGTTTTATTTGAAATCTGAGACAGCTGAGCTATTAAAAAATAATGTCCGTCTGCGTGTCATTGGACGCCGCGACCGTTTATCTAAAGACATCATTGATATGATAGAAAATATTGAAGAAAAATCAAAGGATAACACGGGATTAAATTTATCCATTTGCTTGGATTACGGAGGTCGCGAGGAAATTTTAAATGCAGTCAATACGGCAATTAAAAACGGGCATGCTGTTACTGAAGAGGCATTTTCACAATATTTATACACCTTCGACATCCCCGATCCTGACCTTCTTATCAGAACCAGTGGTGAATATCGGATAAGTAATTTTTTATTGTGGCAGTGTACCTACAGCGAACTTTATTTTAGCGATATTTTATGGCCTGATTTTACCGCTGATGAATTTGATAACGCTATCCAGTCTTATAATCAAAGAGAGCGTCGTTTCGGCGGAATTGATAAAAAAGAAAGTAAAGCATGAGTTTTTTAACACGTCTTCTTTCCGCTCTGGTTATAGGGCCTGTATTTTTAGTCTTCCTTTATATTGGTGGATATTATTTCCATGCCTTTATGGGGCTTTTATTTTTGGTCGCGGTCTATGAATTTTATAAAATTAGCGCCGGGGAATTTAAACGTAAATGGCGTGCTTTTGTAATTGTTTTTGGCATCATTTATTGCGGGGTTGCCTATTATGCCATGACGGATTTGCGTGCGGAATTTGGCTTTGTTCTCAGCGGTGTGATCGTGATCGGCGTTTGGGCCAGCGACATCGGCGCCTATATTTTTGGTCGGTTAATTGGTGGTCGCAAATTATGCCCTTCCATAAGCCCTAATAAAACATGGGCTGGGCTGATTGGTGCGTGTCTTTTTCCGTCATTTATTCTGGACGGATATTTAGCGTTTTTTGCAACGGGTTTAACACCCAAAGAAACAATTTTTTGGAGTCTCGGCGCTTCATTATTGATTGGGCTGTTGGGGCAATTGGGTGATTTATTGATCTCTGTTTTAAAACGTCGCGTTGGGGTGAAAGATACTGGAAGATTAATCCCTGGACACGGTGGTATTCTTGATCGCATTGACGCGTTGATGTTGGTCGTGATTGCCGTTTGGGGTATGTTATCGTTGAAAGTGGTGATATGGCAAAGCGATCTGTTAGTATTTTAGGCGCGACAGGGTCAATAGGGGACAGCACCCTTGATTTGATAAGACATCATCAAGATGACTATGATGTTCGTGTTTTAACGGCCGGAAATAATGTTGATAAACTCATTACCCTTGCCAAAGAATTCAAACCAAAATATTTTGCCATCGCAAATGAAGATCATTATCACAGGATAAAATCTG
>CAJXOI010000084.1 GCA_913057885.1 uncultured Micavibrio sp. | reverse complement strand
TTGCCGTTCAAAAAATTGAAAAAAAAGAAACGAGCCGTAACTCCTATGCGCTTTTTATCACATCAATCATTCAGCAAGAAGCCTCGCGTAAGCTTGGCTTTGGCGCGCAAATGACGATGCGCACAGCACAAAAACTCTATGAAGCCGGACTCATTACCTATATGCGGACGGACGGGATTACCCTGTCCGGCGAAGCAATCGCTGCCGCCAGATCCCAAATTGAAAAAGAGTTTGGTAAAGACTATTTACCCGACAGCCCACGCGCCTATAAATCTAAGGCAAAAAACGCCCAGGAAGCGCACGAAGCGATCCGCCCCACAGATATGTCCAAAACACCACAAAAGGTGAAACTGGATGATACGGAATGGAAATTATATAACCTGATATGGAAACGCACCATGGCATGTCAGATGGAATCCGCCATGTTGGATCAGGTGGCGGTTGATATTTCCGACGGGACGGATGATGTGATTTTACGCGCCAACGGCTCTGTCATAAAATTTGACGGTTTCCTGAAACTATATCGTGAAACCGATGATGATGGAAAATCCGAAGATGATGATGCGCGGATATTGCCGAGCATGAATGAAGGTGACGCCCTCAAGACCCGAAATGTTGATCCAGAGCAACATTTCACGCAACCACCCCCACGTTATACCGAAGCATCTTTGGTCAAAAAATTGGAAGAAGAAGGTATTGGCCGTCCATCAACATATGCCTCTATTATTCAGGTGTTACAAGACCGCAATTATGTGCGGCTGGAAAATAAGCGCTTTATTCCCGAGGATCGCGGTCGCATTGTCACAACGTTCCTGGTTAAATTCTTCAATCGCTACGTTGATTATGCCTTTACGGCGGAACTTGAGGAAGAGCTGGATGCCATTTCCGGCGGGCATGTCGCCTATAAAGAGGCATTAAGGCTGTTTTGGAAGGATTTTTCAAAAGCCGTCGAGGAAACCAAGGGTCTAACCATTACCGAAGTTATCGACGCCCTTAACGAAGAATTGGAAGAACATTTCTTTCCCAAAACAAAAGAAAACCCAAACCCCCGTCAATGCCCATCATGCGATGACGGCATATTGGGATTAAAACTTGGTAAATTCGGCGCGTTTATCGGGTGCTCAAACTATCCCGAGTGTAAAGTCACACGCAAATTGGAAATTCAGGACGGTGAACAAAATGACGGGCTCAACCTGGATGCCGAACCGCATCAATTGGGCACACATCCCGAAACAGGACACCCCGTCTGGTTGAAAAAAGGACCTTACGGTGCCTATGTCGAAACGGATCATGAAAACCCAGAGAAAAACCCCCGCCGCCAGTCTCTGCCAAAGGGGCTTGCCCCCGCCGATGTCACTTTGGAAAAGGCTTTGGAGCTTTTGAGACTACCACGCACAGTCGGCATCCACCCAGAGACGGAACAGGAAATTGAAGCCAATGTCGGGCGATTTGGTCCTTATCTCATGCATGACGGGGATTTTATTTCCTTGAAAAAAGACGACGATGTTTTAACCGTGGGGATGAACCGCGCCGTTGACTTGATTGCCGAACATAAAGCCAAAAAAGAAGCCGAAAAAATTCGTGATATTGGCGAACATCCGAAAAAAGGCGAGATGATCAGCCTTGGTAAAAACCGTTTCGGCCTCTATGTCACGATGGGCAAGAAAAAGGCCAAGCTCCCCAAATCCACTAAAGAAGACAAAGTCACGCTGGAAGACGCTATCGAGGCCCTTTCTCCGGCCAAAAAAACAAAAAAGAAAACCACGAAGAAGAAAAAAGCTTAGCGCATGGATATTATTATCTGCCATGGTACGATGGGATCACCCGAAGGAAAATGGTTTCCATGGCTTAGTGATCAATGCAAAGACATGGGGCATAACGTTTATGTTCCCAGATTTCCGACACCGGAAAATCAATCCAAAGACAATTGGTGCACGATATTACAAGATCAGGCGCCAATATTTGGTAAAAATACAATTCTAATCGGCCACAGCATCAGCGCAACTTTCCTTCTTCATATTCTTGAAGCGACTCAAAATCCTGTGCTACAGTCAATTTTCGTGTCACCTGTTATGGATGATATTGGTAACGTAGAGTATGACCAACTGAATAAAACATTTGTGCATCATGAATTTGACTGGTCAAAAATTAACACAAACAAAGGGCAATCAAATATTCTCCATGGAAATGATGACCCTTATGTACCCTTGTCGCATGCCAAGTTATTAGGACTCAAAATAGAAACCCCCGTTACAGTTATTGAAAACGGGGGTCATTTAAATACAGAAAGTGGGTATACCACGTTTCCAAAAATTTTTGATCTTATCAAATCCTAAGCCACGGCGCTCTCAGCCCACTCGGTTAATTGCCCTTTGGACATGCCGCCAACCTTTGTTTCAACGACCTCACCGCCTTTGAAAACCATCAATGTCGGAATGCCGCGAACACCATATTTTGTGGGTGTGTGAGGGTTTTCATCAATATTCATCTTTACCACTTTGGCTTTGCCTTCAAGCTCGCTCGCAAGCTCGTCAACAAGCGGGCTAAGTGCCTTGCACGGGCCACACCATTCCGCCCAGAAATCAACAATCACCGTCTCACCGGCATTCAATACATCTGCTTCGAAACTGTCATCAGAAACTTGACTTGTCATTTTATCATCCTCCTTTATTTTTTAACGATCATTCGAATATGGAGCTTGATGGCGCATGAATCAAGCCCCGCACTTATATTCTACACATTCTTTAGTTCCATTATAAACGGACCATCTGTCCATAATAAGGCGCATCGTATCATATGGTCAGGATACATGCCTTGAATCACCTGCTTATAGGCCGCAAGCTGTTTCTGATACTGATATGGAATTTTTTTTGGATCCCGAGGAGGCGGCCTGTTTGATTTAAAATCGACGATCCAAACATCCGAATCAGTAACAAGTAAGCGGTCAATTTGCCCCGAGATCACATCCATACGTCCATCATCATGATTTATAACACCCGAGACGGGCACTTCGGCCATGGATCCCTTTCCAAAAAAAGGAGAAAATTCTTGTGACGATAAAATGTTGATAACTTCGTCTAAAATATTTTGCCTTACATCGTCCGGCAAATCGGATGCATACTTATTTAGATAAAATGTACCTTTATCGTACCTTTCTTGTATGCCTACATCCGGCAGATATTGCAATAATGTATGCGTTAAATTTCCGCGTTGAAATCTGTACGTATTATCAATACGCGATAAGGGAGAATAGGCAACGTGCGCATCGTCATAATCTGTCGAGGGCCGCAATACACGTGACTGCGATTTTTCTGGCTCATATATTTTTTGAGCCCAATCTGGAAGCGTTTCGAGGCCAGTAACTTTTGAGAATTCCGATAATTTGTCAGTTTTCTGAGGGGCGCCGGTCTCATAAATTAAAGAGTTAGAATTATCAGGATTTATAAAAGATTTATCGTGGCGCCATTCCACCTCCAGGGCTCCGATTTTTTTCATACCCTGATACACCAAACTATGCCAAGTTTCATCACTGACCTGAGACTGATTTTTATTCAGCGCTCCACATAAAACCAAATGGTCCTCTGCTCGAGTCATCGCAACGTACAGTAACCTACAATATTCATCGTAAGCGCGGCTTGACGCGTACAATTTATAACTTTCTATGGCATCACAATGGTCTTTTCTCGATGAAGGCCATAATGCTACGTCGTCTTTGGTGAAAAAAAACCCTTTATCAGACTTTAAACTTTGTGTAGGGAGGGAAGTGGCATCGGGGCATATCACTATTGGCGCCTGTAATCCTTTTGATGCATGGACAGTCATGATCCGAACATGGTTATGCCCTCCATCAAATTCACGTTTAATATCTGATGTGTTTTGTGTCATGGCATTGATAAATCCCTGAACACCATTTTCCGGGTAATTCTGGTCATAGTCCATGGCATAGGCTAACAGCTCTTCCAACGGGTCAATTGAATCCATACCTAAACGCGCGTAAAAGGCCTGCCAGCCTGTTAATTCGGCATTAAGCGTTTTAGTATTTAAAATCATGTCTACCGCCTCAAATGCCCTTTTCCCGCGCATCCTATGAATGACATTTGAAAGCCATGCAACTGTATCCAAATCAGCCTTGGCCTTGACCTGCTCCCAAAGTGTTTTTCGCCCTCGATTGACAGCATAATACTCGATCTTAGAATCATCCCACCCCACCAAAGGTGATTTTAGAATAGTTGCCAGGCTCAGATCATCTTGTGGCAAGCAGGCAAAGCGCATAACAGCCAAAATATCCTCTACAGCGATATAGTTTGCGATAACCAATCGATCTGCGCCTGACACTGGAATATCATATTTTTTTAACGCACGAATCAAATGGTCAACAAGTGCATTGCGTCGCCGCACTAAAATCATGATGTCGCCCGCGCTCATAGGGCGTTGATGCTTATCCAACCATTTTTGACTCTTTATCCAATCATTGATCGTGATCGCAATCCTCTCGGCCAATACGGTTGAGGATTCGGTCGCTTCGATTACCTCTTTCGGAAGGGTCCAGGGAGTTAATGCCTCGGATCTTGGCGATAAGTAAGGCGGCCATAATTCAACACGGCCCACATCACCCAATCTTGAAACTGTATGGGCAATCGTCTGCCCTCGATCTTGGGTGAGGGCACGACGCAAATCATCCGTGTCAAAAACATGATCGACCAGCGATAACACCGCAGAGACAGAGCGAAAAGACGTATTCATTGGTATATTATCAAAAGACGACTGGGCGCCAGCGATCAATTTATCAAGCGTTTGACGTACGTCATTATAGACAGCTATGTCAGCACCTTGAAAGCTATAAATAGATTGTTTTGTATCTCCAACAACAAAAACTGTTCGCACTACATCTAAATTGCGATGGGTTTCCCCACTAAAGAATTCATCCGCAAGAGTAAGGATAATGTCCCATTGTTCCGGGCTTGTGTCTTGAGCTTCATCAACCAAAATATGATCAATTTGAAAATCCAGCTTATAAAGGACCCAATCGCGCTGATCACCAGTAAACAATGATTTTGTCAATGTAATTAAATCGTCATAATCTATCACATTGCGCTCTTTTTTAATCGCCTCATAGCGATTGATAACTTCTTGGGCAATA
>CAJXOI010000083.1 GCA_913057885.1 uncultured Micavibrio sp. | reverse complement strand
GCCAAAGAACAGCGGCAAAAGGTTGTTAGAGGTCACAAGCATCAGCATCGCAAAGGTAAAGAGCGAGAGATAGCTCATAAAGCGGCCTTTGGCCGGATCATGGCTCATATACCCGACGGAATAGACATGCACACAGGCCGATACGATGGTAATCACACACATCATCACAACAGAGAGCGTGTCCAGGCGTATCGCCCAATCAACTATGAAGTCACCGGATGAAATCCACGACATCAATGAGACTGTGCGCGCGTTACCGTCCAAAATCACATCTTGGAATAACCATACGGAAATTCCGGCGGAAATAATAAGTCCAAGGCACGTAACGAATTGTGATAAACGGTCACCCAGTGTTTTACTCATCAAAAACACAACCACAAACGTGACGAGTGGGAGGAAAACAGCAATGGTTTCAAGTGGTATCAACATCGCCTAACCTTTCAACTCCGATAAATCATCAACCAAAATTTGGCCTTTGTTTCGGAAGAATGTAACCAAAATGGCAAGACCAATCGCCGCTTCGGCCGCGGCAACGGTGAGGATAAACATTGCAAATACCTGCCCATGCAAGTCGCCCAAATGCGCCGCAAAGGCAATAAAATTGATATTGACAGCCAACAGCATCAATTCAATCGACATTAAAATAACAATGATGTTACGGCGGTTAAGGAAAATTCCAAACACGCCAATAACAAACAAGATTGCTGCCAACGTTAAGTAATGAAAAAGCGTAATTTCCATCGCCTAAACCCCAGCCCCCGATTTTACCTTCACCAATTCAACAGCGTCATCAGGGCTCGTTGCAATTTGTTTGGAAATATTTTGCTTTCGAACATTGGGGCGGTGACGCAATGTCAACGTAATTGCCCCAATCATGGCCACCAATAATATAAGACCAGACACCTGAAACGGGAGGATATAATCTGTGTAAAGAATTTCGCCCAAAGCATGCGTATTCGATTTTTCTTCGCCTGTCACAGGGGCAGACAACATCATTGGTGCACCTTCGGATGTTGACCAAGAAAAATACACCATTCCCATTTGGATTAGCAATACTGTTCCGACCAACAGGCCAACGGGCACATATTGCATTGCGCCTTTCCTCAGCCCCACAAAATCGACGTCCAGCATCATCACAACAAACAAAAATAAAACAGCGACCGCACCAACATAGACAATCGCCAAAATCATCCCAACAAATTCTGCCCCTAATAAAACAAATAAACCCGCGGCATTAAAGAAACACAAAATAAGAAATAAAACGGAATGGACAGGGTTACGCGCCGTAATCACCAACAACGCCCCAAATATCAATACACACGCAAAAATATAAAATACGGCTGATGCAACCACTAGATAAAATCCCACATTTCTGATTCTGTTATAACGTCTTTATTTGTAATGGGTTTGCACAATTGTGGCAAGGTAACGACGACATTTATGCGACATTTTTTAATTCAACGGTAGAGCGCATCGGAGGCCAAGTTAGCGGCAATCTGCGCTTCCCATTTATCGCCATTTTCTAATAATTTATCTTTATCATAGAATAATTCTTCGCGCGTTTCGGTCGCGAATTCAAAATTCGGCCCCTCAACAATAGCATCCACGGGGCACGCTTCCTGACACAAACCGCAATAAATGCATTTTGTCATGTCGATATCGTATTTTGTTGTACGGCGGGATCCGTCTTCCCGTTCTTCCGCCTCAATCGTAATGGCAAGCGCGGGGCATATAGCCTCGCATAACTTACAGGCAATGCATCTTTCCTCTCCATTGGGATAACGGCGCAAAGCATGCTCTCCTCTGAACCGCGGGGAGATCGGTGCCTTTTCATAAGGGTAATTCAACGTCGCCTTCTCTTTAAACATATAAGAAAAGGTTTTCGCAAATCCAAACAGGATTTCATAAAGTAAAAATGATTTAGCGTATTGAATCAATTGCATGATTTAAACTAACACGAAGACGCAAAGACGCGAAGAGGTTATTTAACTCAGGCCAAACCTTTTAAAAAATCTTGGCTTTTTTGCTGCTTTTGCTGCTTCCCTCTGTTCCTTTAAAATTTTTTGTATGGATGACAAAGATAAATGGCCGTGACGAGATTGCCCGTTTGTAGCCATTAATGATGGAATCACGTACGTTAAACCATAAACTTTTTTTGCAATGTAGATTGCATATTGGGGCTTTGTTCCTTCTTGGCCACGAACATCATCAGAAATAAGTTGATCCAAATCATTTTCAGAAATTTGAATAAAGTTAAATCGTGGCTTTTTGATTGGATTTGACCATTTTCTTTTTGAGAGAGATTCATTATTTTCAAATTTAGCAATCGCTATATGAATTTGAGGAACCGTGGCCGTTATTGGGACACATATACAGCCATATCCATCGCCTGAATCTTTAAATCTATAAACAATATATTTTTTCTTCATATCCTTCATAGGATTTTTAATTATATGCCAAATTAATATATTGCAACTCTTATTTCGGAAATGCGTCCAAGTATAAAAGTGTTCCTGAAATCACAACGACCCAGATCAGTGTGAAGGGTAAGAATATTTTCCACCCCAACCGCATCAATTGGTCATAGCGATAACGCGGCAAAGACGCGCGCACCCAGATAAAGAAAAACAGAATCATCGCGGTTTTCAAGCCAAACCACACAACACCTGGGATAATCCCCGCCTCAATTCCAAATGGAGGTAACCAACCACCCATAAATAGAATCACCGCCATAGCGGACATCAAAATCATATTGGCGTATTCGCCAAGGAAGAACAAAGCAAACGCCATCGCCGAATATTCCACCATAAACCCACCCGAGAGTTCTGATTCCCCCTCCGGCAAATCAAATGGCGCACGGTTGGTTTCAGCCAAGATCGACACCAAGAACACAATAAACATCGGGAATAACAAAACATTCATCCACCATGTTCGCTCGGCCATAACAATTTCAGTCAAATTCAATGTTCCAACACATAATAAAACACACACGATGACTAATCCCATCGAAACTTCGTATGACACCATCTGAGCCGCGGATCGCATCCCGCCTAAAAATGCATATTTGGAATTAGACGCCCATCCGGCCATCAAAACGCCATAGACGCCCATTGCAGACACAGCAAATAAGAACAAAATCCCTACATTAATATCGGCAATTGCCCATCCCTCATTCACCGGGACAACCGACCAAGCCACCAAGGATAGAAAGAGCGTGAGCATCGGCGCAAAAATGAAAACAGGTGCATGCGCTTGTGATGGGATAATAATTTCTTTTGAAAATAATTTAACCGCGTCGGCAATTGGCTGAAGCAGTCCAAAAATTCCAACGGTCTGCGGCCCTTGGCGCAGCTGCATCAGCCCCATGACTTTCCGCTCAGCATAAATCAAATAGGCGACGGAAATCAGGATCGGGATAAGCAAAGCCAATGCCTGTAAAAACACCAATAATAATGGCCATCCGTATTCTGCCCAAAAATCCATTATGCCGCCTCACTTTTATTCTCAAAAAACTGAGCGATGTCAGGGGCAGAATAATTTGGCCCTTTCATCACTTTGCCATCAGATTCCCGGCGGATAGGTTTGCCATCTTCGCCAAGCTTACTCATATTCGACCGTTGAACCTCGGCAAAGGCTGGCTCTTTTAAATGGCTCATGCCAAACGACAAATAAGCCCCGTCCAACACATATTGAATATCGGTCAGCGCATCCAAAACCTCAACCATATCACCTTGTTCCAACGCAACTTTTAATTCCGCCACTTCCTCTTCCAACAACGCTACGCGCAAGCGATTTGTTTTATCGTCAGAAATATCAGGCGTGTCTTTAACAGGCAGACCGTATGTTTCGTGAAAAATCTTTACGCGATCTAATGTTGATTGAGTCATTAAGCGGCTAACCTCTTTTGTTTGGAATTAATAAACGCTGCGACGCATTCCACCATTGTTTCAGATGCGCGCGTGATTGGACATGTTTGATAGAAATTCGGCAAAGACAATGCAAATTTAGCCTTACCCAATTTTCCATCGGTTTTTGGAATTGTTAATTCAGCTTCAATACGTTCACCTATTTCGGGCAATCCGTCCATGGCATCGCGTACATCAAAAATGGACTTGTAGCTAAGGTCATGGCCGCATTCTTTGGCCAACAATGCAATGATTTTCCAGTCTTCTTGGGCTTCGCCAGGGGCGCTTACGGCCTTTCTGGCCATTTGCAATCGTCCTTCGGTGTTCATATATAAACCATCTTTTTCAGTATAGGCACATCCAGGCAAAATAACGTCCGCACGATGCGCACCAATATCACCATGATGCCCTTGATAAACGACAAATGCATTTTTATCGATTTGGGTATCGTAATATGGGCTATCCGTCCCTAACAAATAAACGAACGGTTTGGATTTAATATTTAACGGTTTCTGCGATTTTGTATGCACAAATCCCAATGATAATGCCCCTACTCTTCCCGCGGTCAAATGCAGAAAGTTGTATGTTGCATTATATTTTTCTGCGGCTTTCATGGCCAATTGCGTTATAGCCTGACCATCACTGCGTTGTACTGCGCCTGAACCTATAATCACAACAGGGTACTTTGCTTCTTTCATAATCTTTGCAAAGCCAGAGCGTGATTTTATCAATTTGTTCAAATCTTCGGGCTTGTCACCCAAATAATCGTAATCGTAATTCAAATCACATGGCGCCCCGATCAGGCCGATTTTCGCCCTGTTATCACGCACAGCCTTGAAAATTCGGGCATTGATGATTGCTGCCTCTGTGCGCGGATTTGTACCAATCAATAAGATTGCATCGGCGTTTTCCAATGCCTCTATTCCGCCATTGAACAGATAAGATGATGGATTGGTTGCATCAATGTGCGCACCATCCGTACGGGATTCACGGTTTTCGCAACCCACCTTATCCATAAAACTCTTCATTACTTGAACGGATTCCATATCCACCAAATCGCCTGCCAAAATCGCCATGTCATAAGGCTGTGTTTCTTTCATTTTATTGGCAATGGTTGAGAGAGCCGCTTCCCATGTTGCGGGTTCCAATTTTTTTGTCTTTGCGTTTTTAATCCATGGACGGTCAAGACGTCGACGCATCAACCCATCATAGGAGAATCTGGCCTTATCCGACATCCAGACCT
>CAJXOI010000082.1 GCA_913057885.1 uncultured Micavibrio sp. | reverse complement strand
CTTGGGGCTTTTTTTACAAATTTCGGCTAATCTCGGGCACACAACCTCGTGCCATAAATGGACTTTGGAAATTGTTGCAACACGGCCCATTCGTATTTATCCGCAAATGAAGATCGGTCAGGTTTCATTCTGGGAAAACAAAGGTGATCTTCTACCAAGTACATTTACCTATGCAAATTACAATGAGCCACAGGAATCTATTTTGATTCCCGGAATGGAGCGTATTTTATAATGATATTAACTGGACAGGAAATTATAAAAAATACAAAGGATGGAAAAATTAAAATTGATCCATTTCATGAAGGATGCGCCACGACTAATTCATATGATTTGAAACTAGGCACAAATTATATCCGCTATACAAGTGAAATACTTGATCCAAAAACTGAATCGCAATTTATCTCAAGCCCTATACCGCCAGAAGGATTAACTTTGGACAAGGGTGATTTTATCCTGGCTTCGAGTGAAGAAAAAGTAGGCTCAGATCACTTTGTTCCGCTTATTCACGCAAAATCAGGTATCGCCAGATTGGGCTTATTTATTCATGTCACTGCTGATTTAATTGATATTGGCTCGTACGGGAATGTGACCTTCCAACTCTATGCCACTTTGCCTGTGACAATATATCCCGGCATGGCAATCGCTCAGGCAACATTCTGGGTGCCCAAGGGTGAAATTAAACTGTATGACGGAAAATATCAGGGCAGTGATGGCCCCCAACCGTCACGAATACATATGGATAAAACATGAAAAAATTAATCCGCCCGAAAAAGCTACAGAAAGGGGATACAATTGCGGCAATCTCATTATCTTGGGGTGGCCCCGGCACCATTCCATCAAAGTACAATTACGGCGTACGTCAATTAGAAGATTTTCTTGATGTTAAAGTTAAACCTACGCGTCATGCCTTAAAAGATGCACAATGGCTACATGACAACCCCAAGGCAAGAGCCGATGACCTTATGGAAGCCTTTCTCGATCCGGATATAAAGGCCATTATTTCGACAATAGGTGGCAGCGATTCAATTCGTTTACTTCCTTATATTGATCTCAATGTTATCGCACAAAATCCCAAAATATTCATGGGATATTCAGACACAACCATCAGTCATTTTGCCTGTTACAAGGCCGGCTTATCATCTTTTTACGGGCCTTCTATCATGGCAGGTTTCGGTGAGAATGGTGGCCTTCATCCTTATATGGCACAGTCAGTCAAAAAGATTTTGTGTAATTCATCCACCCCCGGCATATGGGAGCCAGACACTTCAGGATGGGTTTCAGAGCAACATTCATGGGATGATGACTCATATCTGGATATCCCAAGACCCCTGAACAATCCGGTGCAACCACTTTATTTGCAAGGTGATGCTAAAGTCAAAGGTCGCCTTATTGGGGGCTGCCTTGAAGTTTTAGAATTTTTAAAAGGAACTGATTATTGGCCGAGCTTAAATGAATGGGAGGGATGTGTCTTATTTATAGAAACATCCGAAGAGGCCCCCTCTCCAGAATTCTTAATACGTGTTTTGCGTAACTATGCGGCCCAAGGTATTCTACAACGTCTTTCCGGGGTCTTATTTGGACGTCCTGGGGGGCTAAAATCAGATGAAAAATTCAAAAGCTACGATGACGCCTTGTTGCAGGTTATAACTAAAGAATGCAGTCTTGATAACCTCCACATTGTTACACATCTCGCATTTGGTCATACAGACCCAATGCATGTATTACCTTATGGCGCCATGGTTGAAATAGACTCTTCTTCCGAAACAATAACCTTTACTGAGGGGGCTGTTTTGTAATGTCAAAAATGACCTCTACACAATACTTCCAAGAGGCCTCAGAAAATAATAAATCATTGATAGATGGAATTAGAGATGCTTTTACTGGATTTTTTATAGCAAAAAAATTTACTGCCATCGAAGCCGATCCTCTTATCCCTAAAACTGACAAAACGGTTTTATACTCTAATGCTACAATAACGCCTATTAAGGGCAGATTAATAAGCGGAGAGAAGCCAGAAAACGGATGGATTGTTGATCAACCATGTTTAAGATTACAAAATATTCAAGATTATAAAAATGAACAATTTGACCCTGAATATATGAGCTTTTTTCACATGGTCGGAATATATGTAACTGATATTGATGAGAAAACCATCACATCTATTATTGATGCATTAGGTGTTTGTGGGTTGTCTAAAGATCGTATTTCCGTGCGGGGGTGCCATAGGGATGCTGATCTCCTTGATGCTTTTACTGTATTATACCCGCATTTTGATCGTGACCAATGTGAACGTAATGAAGGATATTTTGATTGGAAATATGATATGGACAATTACAAAGGCAGAGGCGTCCATATCATGATAAAACAAGATGATGGCAATGCACTCAGTATCGGTCAGCTTGTAGAAATCACGAATGGCGATGAGCTTGTGGGTTATGAGTTTGGTTTTGGTGTTGAGACTTTTGCATCCCGTCTTCATCAAACTCGAAGTATTTTTGACATGGGCGTTGGGCGATCCTTTTTTCCTGCTAGCGCGTCGTATAAGGATCGACAATACCAAGATCTCGTCGTGTCAACCATGGCGATGCATTGCGCAGGAACAATGCCTGGTAAGAACGGGCGATCGGCTGTTCTTAGAAAGGCGATTAATCAACTTGTTACGCATGAATTTCTTTACGACACTGAAATGTCAGATCAAAGCTTAAAATTAATATATGGACAAGTTTCTAGTAGTGCTGGTTCCGGTAATTTTGAAGAATATTTGAAAATTATAAAAGATCAAAGAGAAGCACTATCTAAAAAAATAGACCTTTTCAATATTTATAAGGACGAACGGCAATCATTATTAAGACGTGGCCTCATCACATCAGATTACGCAGAAAAAAAGATTCAAGCTTACGCCAATAGAATAGGTATTTCAGGTAAAATTATACAGTGCTTATCAGAATCGGGAAACAAAACAGATTGCAAAATAGTCAAAAAACATCTGTCGCAATTCTAATTTTTATCACAAATACTTTTCCACAACGTATGTTATCACATTAAATCCTGTAAATTGGTGGATTCTATTTTAAAGTGCATTTAAGTAAGATGCTAAAGACTCTAGTGTTTCTAAAACTTGAGGTATAAACATTTTTGTACTTACTACGGTTGCTGTCACAGTTACGGTTGTTTTTGTGAAAACAGAAAAATGATCCTTGGCCTCGGTAATAAGCTGTAAACATAACTTTATAAGGATGCTTTGCTCTTTTTCGATTTGGTCTTTTCTTGGTGAGGTGGAGGTGAGCTCCTTCTTAATACTTTGTAAGGTTTCTCTAAAGTCATTAAAATTTATAGATAGCTGTTCTATAGGTTCTGGTGGGTTGTTGTGCCCAATGCCAACCCTACTCGTTGCCTCTATTTCTGATAAACCCTTTTCGAGCTGATCTAACCTAGAAAGCACCTCATTGAGTTCTTCAGAGACTACCTTATCTTTTTTTCTGTTTTTTTCAGCCAGCTGTGACAAGCTATCCGAGCGTTCATACAAAAGCTCTTCTATTCTCAGCCTGACACCTGAGCCTACACCTGATGCAGGGGAATATGCCTTTAAGGTAGGAAGATGCCTTTTGCTAAAGACATAAGAAATATTTCTCATCCTGTACCGAATTGAAGCGTCATTCCTTTTTGGTAATGAGCCTTCCTTTAAAAATTTGGCCATGTCTTCTGCTGAAAAGGCGATGCCAGAAAGCTCTAAGCTAAGCATATAAAGATAGCCGTCTACAGCTATTCTTAGTTCGTAATCAGACCACGGCTCATTGCTGGAGGGGGTTTGAAGTTTCTGCTTCTCACTCATTTGCCGCTATGCCCTCCTGTTCGGCCTTATCGAGTAGCTCAACAAGAATCATACTTTGTTTTTCTGAAGGTATTTTTCTAGGAATTTGGGCGGCAATCTGCATAATGCCTGTTTCTTTGGGTGTAAGAATTCCTTTTTGACCACATTGTTCAAGTAAGACTTTCCAAGTTGGCCCTGAGATTTCCATGACCTTTCTCTGGGCTTCAATTCCGTCATCAATTTTCTGGACTTTTTTCGCGATCTTTTTTTCCTCAATCACACGGTCTTTCTCTATTAAATTGGCCTTGAAGTCATCAGGAAGAATTTTGTCGAGTTCCTCATCCTTCTCTTTCAACCTCTGCCAGCATCCTTCTTTTTTACACCATTCGGTAACGTTGGATATTCCCTCTGGCGGCATAATAATATCCTCATGAACCAACTTTGCTGTGACTTCAAGTGCTTCTTCAACATCATGAGATATGGATTGTCTGTCCCAGATTTTCATGAAATCGATAGATTTATCATTCTGAGAACAATAGTGCCCCAGTAAAGCAAGTGTGTAAGCTACAACATTTGCTCTGTAACCGCCGTTGTACCATGGCTGTGCTGAAACCAGCTTTTCTGTTTTTCGGAACAAAATCGCTCTGGCAATAGCCCGCTTATAGTAAAACTCATTAAAACCTTCAGCCGACTTCCCCCACTCCTTACCTATTCTATGTGCATATTTAGCAAAGTTTTTCTGTGCACCTAAGTTTACAAATCTTGGGTTTTCATCCCATACATTTTCAAATTTTGCTAAATCCGTTTTCGTAAACATCTGAGGTTTCGGATGTTCCGCTTGAAACTTCTTTCTTTCACTTGGAGTGAATTTACTCTGAGCATCAGCATATTGTCCTCGAGCTCTTTCATAAAACCATTTTGTTTCTCTCTGTGCCCCTTGCTGCGCAGGTGCCCAGATACGACGAGAAAATTCTTCCATCCGAATGTGGAATGGATGATTTGAAAAGAAATCAGCGGCATTAACTCTGTTTTGTGTATTGGCGTATTCAGATATACGGGGAACCACAATTTCACTTTCCTCACTATCTATGACCGATAGCTTCATTTGAACAAAAATACCTTCAAGGGACGCCTTATCCTTACGGTTAGTGTGAAAAAGTGAGGCTGTAGTCTGACCGCCATTCACAATCTGAAGATCTTTTATACTGACAACCTCTAGGCCATCTTCTGTCCTTCTTGTCTCAACCTCCTGCGCTGTCGCCGTAATTCCGTTGTTGTATGCAAAGAACATCTCAGGCTCAGTCATGATAGTGCTTCTAATGCCTTTGTTGACGTTTCCTCGGGCCT
>CAJXOI010000081.1 GCA_913057885.1 uncultured Micavibrio sp. | reverse complement strand
GGCTTACAAGCGATTAAAACTTTGCCTTCATTGGCGATATATAATGGATCTAAACCAAGTAGCTCACAAGCTGATTGAACTTCAGTTGACATCGGAAGTTTTGCTTCATCTATCTCAATAGCTACATTATATTGGTTAGCCCATTCATTAAGTGTTGCACCAACGAGCTAAGTAAATCATCAATCCCTTCATTAGTTACTGCAGAAATTGCCACATGACGGTGATCTCTATTGTTAAGGTTGATCAAGCGGTTGGCCTCAAATTCATCATGTTGCCGCAAAAGGTCAATTTTATTATAAACATGAATGATTTGCTCAGAATCATGAGGGATGCCTAAATCTTCTAATGTTTGTGAGACGGTGGCGGCTTGAGTGTCTTTATCTTCTGCACTTACATCGTGGACATGTAAGATGATATCAGCCTCGACAACCTCTTCTAAAGTTGCAGAAAATGCAGCAACCAATTCTGTTGGCAGATTTCTGATAAATCCGACTGTATCTGACAAAATGGCCTTTTGACCACCTTGAAGCGTCAGGCCGCGCATTGTAGGGTCAAGCGTTGCAAACACCATATCCTTTGAAAGGACTCGAGAGCGCGTTAATTTATTGAACAAAGTTGATTTGCCTGCATTCGTATATCCGACCAGTGCGATAATCGGGAAATGTTCTCTTTCTCTTGCTTTCCTCTGAAGCATGCGACTTGATTTTACTTTTTCCAATTCCTTTTCCAGCTTACGAATTTCGACATCCAGCGCCCTGCGGTCAAGTTCCGTTTGCTTTTCTCCCGGGCCACCGATAAAGCCCCCTCCTCCACGTTGTCGCTCAAGGTGCGTCCATGCCCTGACAAGGCGCGATTTTTGGTAGTTTTTATAGGCCAGATCAACCTGTATGCGCCCCTCTTGTGTTTGTGCACGATCGGCAAAAATTTCAAGTATAAGACCTGTTCTATCAATAACTTTTGTATTCAGTTTTTCTTCAAGATCTCTCTGTTGACCTGGTTTGATGTGTGTATCAATATAAACTAAGCCAATATTATGCTCTTTAACTATTGTAGCGATTTTTTCCAGATGTCCTGTAGAGATATAAGTAGCCGCGTTTATTTGTTTTAGTGAAAGTGTGTACGTATCAAAAATATCGAGATTAAGCGCGCGACAGAGAGAATAGGCTTCTTCTTCATATAAAGCGCGTTGTTTATCATCCAAAGAAGTGGATGTGCTATGAGGGCAGACAATGAGTGCGCGGTTATTCACAAGAAAACTATAAGTCTTCTTGATCCAATTTCAATGGCCCAGATGGCATAATGGTTGATATGGCATGTTTGTAAACAAGCTGTACGTGTCCTTCTCTGCGTAATAAAACAGAGAAATTATCAAACCATGTAATACTACCCTGAAGTTTAACCCCATTGCACAAGAATACTGTAACAGGAACTTTTTGTTTTCTGACGCTGTTTAAAAAGACGTCTTGAACGTTCTGGCTTTTTTCGCTCATGTGTACGTACACTTTCTCAGAAAGGTTACTTTAATAATTATAACGTTTTTATGTGATAATTTCGCTTTATACAAGCAAAAATATAACAAATTTTAAAAAAGACTAATGGAGAACGAAAAAAGTTTCTCTACTTCTTCAACTGCTGCACCGTACGACACTACAATGACATAATCTTTCGATTTTATGACTGTATCATCCTTAATTAGGCTAAATTCTTGTTTTTCTGAAGAAAAAACACCCAATATTTTGATATTTTCTGGCAAATTCATATCGCGTACAGGAATATTTGCAATCGAACACTCATTAGAAACTTCTGCTTCGATAATTTCAACGCCTGTATGTCTGATTGTATTAATAGAACGGATATAACCGCGCCTTAGGTTATGCAATACACCCGATACGGTTATAACTTCTGGATTAACGATAGCATCAATAAGGTGATCAGGAATAAGTTGACTGTATATTTTATTATTGTTGAGTGCGATAGAATAATGCGTCCCCATTTTTTTTGCTAAGACAGCGGATAAAATATTATTTTCGTTACTGTTCATAACACTTATGAATAGTGACGCCGTGTCTGTTCCTGCTTCTTTCAAAATATCATAATCAAGGGCGGATCCGTGAATGACGAGGGCGTTTTTGACTTTGCTATTCAATGCGTGTCCGCGGTGCAGGTTATTTTCAATAATAATTAATTTATTCTTTTTGAAATTATCATTTTCAATAATTTTTGTTGCGACGGCCTCGCCAATAACGCCACCACCAGACAAAACAATATTCCCATTATAAATATCATTTTGATTTCCAAGGCTTTCAAGTAAGGGCAAAAGATCTTTCTTTTTACAAATGAAATATAATTCGTCTCTGGCCTGTAACTTTGTGTTTTGATCAAATTCGATTGGTGATGCATCTCTAAGTAGTAAAAATATATCGAAATCGATGTCTTTATTAGTGAGGTGTAAATCTTTTAAACTATTCCCTATCGAAGGGTTGCCGTGGTCGATAAGAAATCCGGCAAGGTGCACAGTTTGATCAAGAAGGCTAATATCGTTTGTTGTTCCTGGAACACTCATACGGTTCAGGATGGCATCTGCAATTGCTTCCTCAGGTGAAATAATAACATCTATTGGCATATGATTACGTGAAAAAAGGTTTGACCACTCCGCATTGCGATACTCCTTATTGCGAATTCTGGCGATTTTTTTATTCACCCCGAATACGGAATGGGCAACTTGACAGGCGACCATATTGACTTCGTCGCAATCAGTAACGGCAATAATGACATCGGCTTCATTGGCGCCGGCACTTTCCAATATATCAGGTTGAGAAGCATATCCAACAACACCTTTGATATCATATGTATCACTTACTCTTTTCACAAGCTGAGGATCACTATCTACTATGGTGATATCGTCATTATGCATTGAGAGATAACTGGCGATAGATAATCCAACACGCCCAACGCCACAGATGATGATCCTCATGTTGCGCTCCCTACTTTGTCGACTTTATTGTTATGATAAATTACCTCTAACGCCTTAAGCTTACGGTACAGAGCGGTTCGTTCCATATCAATAACTTCTGCCATTTTTGCAATATTACCATCACACTGATCCATGATGCTCTCAAGATAAAGTTTTTCAAAACAGTCACGAGCCTTTTTCAAGGGCATGCTGGTAAAATAGCCGGGGAAATCAATATTGCTATCAAATTGATTCTGATGGTCATGCAGAGGGATTACTGTAATTTGAGAGTCGGTATTGAGCAAAAATTCTGCATCTTTCTCGGTAATTAATGTATTCGCCGTATTAGAATTCTGATGGTTTCTAAGATGGTTCATTGCCATCCATTCCACAGCAATTTTTAATTCACGTATATTCCCCGGCCAATGATAATCTTGAAATATTCTAAAGACATTCGGCGCAACATTAAACTTTTGAACGTTAATAGTTCTACAAATTGATACAATAAACTCATCGACTAAGACAGGAATATCTTCGCTTCTGTCTTTGAGTGAAGGTATATCATATTGACGCACGGCCATCCTGTCATAGAGGGCTGAGCTGAAAGATCCGTTTTCGACGGCTTTGATAATATTGGGGGCCGCCGTCGCCAGCAACCTTACGTTCAGATTATTCTCAGTGATAATCTTGAGCAAACTGCCCTGAAGATTTTCTGACAAGCATTCCAGATGCTTTAGTACAATCGTTCCACCGTCTGAATTCTCTATAGTTGCCTTTAAGTGCTCTTGGTCGAGATTGACACAATTTAGTGATGTTAGAGTATTAAGGCCTCTCTTTGAAATTTTGTGAATATAGCGTGTAAAAAGTGACTTTCCCGATCCACTCTCACCTATGATAATTGCCCTTGCATCCGACTCTGCATTATCATTGAGGGTTTTCATCAGCTGTATCATTGCTGCGGATTGATATTTACTATCAATGGAAACATCTTGATTGGATTGTTGCTTTAGTTGAAGGTTTTCCTCCTGCAAATTTTTTTGCTCCAAAGCTCTTTTGACCGTTAGCAAGATATGATCAATCTTGAAAGGTTTTTCGATGAAATCAAAAGCGCCAATTTTCATGGCATTTACTGCCATTTCGACGTTACCGTGGCCACTGATCATAAGAATGGGGATGTGTTGAATATCGGATTTTTTCTTTAAACATTTCAGTATCTGCATACCGTCCATGTCACTGTTGTCCAGCCATATGTCTAACACAATCAAGCTGATTTTATATTTACTAATGAGAGCCAGAGCTTCCTCGGAGTGCGCAGCCTTTAAAACCTCATACCCCTCATCTTCAAAAATACCAGAGAGCATTTCGCGAATATCAGCCTCATCATCAATGATCAAAATGTAGGAAGTCATGATTACCGGCTTTCTCCGCTCATTGGGATTGTAAACGCAATAAGAGTGCTACACTCAAGATTCATCTTGCTAATCATAGGCAGATCAGGGTTAAACATCAAATGTCCATGATGGTCTTCAACAATTTTTTTTACAATTGCTAAGCCAAGACCTGTCCCTTTTATTTTATGAGTAATGTAAGGCTCGCTTAATTTGTCTGTGTCGATATTGTCCGGTAATCCCAAGCCATTATCCGCGACACCGATCAGAAGGTCGCGATTATTATCTATCGTAATAAAAACGGTAATTTGACCGTTTTTACTCTCTGCATCTTCAATTGCCTCGATACCGTTTTTAACAAGGTTTGTTAAGACCTGTCTGATTTGTTGATCATCATGTGCGACAATTAAATCTTCAGTTTCAGTATCGTTGATAAAATTAAAGTTAATGGCTGGATGGGCTTCTTTATTGAGCGTGTAGACATCACTTATAACATCAAAAATATTCTCGCGCCGAATGTCTGCATCAGGCATTTTTGCAAATTCGGCAAAGCTGTTGACCATGGTTTTAATATCACTCACATGTCGAATGATGGTCTCTGTACATTGGTCAAACGTCTCTTTTTCCTTTCCTCCTAATGTTTGAGCATAACGACGATTAAGTCGTTCTGCCGACAATTGAATGGGGGTAAGTGGGTTTTTGATTTCATGTGCAATACGCCTTGCAACATCTGCCCATGCAGCCTTTCTTTGGTTTGCCAAAACCGCTGTTAGATCATCAAAGGTAATAATCGCACCTTTTTTATTGTTGTTCATGACCTCGACAACAATACGCGCCATGAAAATGCGAACGGCCTTATCTTTAAG
>CAJXOI010000080.1 GCA_913057885.1 uncultured Micavibrio sp. | reverse complement strand
TGGGTTACGCCTAGTTTCCGAAGATCGCCGTCTATGCCGTCACCGATATCGGGGCTAACGATGATGGCGGTTTTTTGTGCTGTGTCCATTGCACTTTGGCGAAATTCACTCATAAATCGCATGAAATAATTCATCGGGTCCCGTGCCGGTGCGTTTAAAAAGACAATATGGTCATTCATGGTCCATCTCCATTTTCCGTTAATGAGGGCGTCATTTTTGCTTTGCTTATAGTCGAAATAGAGCGAGGCCGCCTGCGCCAGAACGGTAATACCCGCCGCATACATCAAGATAACCGTGGATAGTCGTCCATAAAATGTCTCAGCCGACATATCGCCGTATCCCACGGTGGTGGCTGTTGTTAAGGTCAGCCAGAAAGAGTCTCCCAATGACAGATTTTCAAAAACGATCATTGCGGCGATATGGGTCATACATAGGGCAAGCAGTGCGAACAGAGTCCTTTTAAGATCACGCTTGATAGTATTGCTGCTCAGGCTGCAAATAAGTTTATTGTTCTTACGTGCCCTTAGTGTATAGAGAATTCTCATTTCCTATAAAGGATACAGGAAATATTTTTACAGGACAAAGATTTATATAACGCGAAAGTGGTAATAGCTTACTCGTAAAAATAATAAAAGGGTGCTAGATATAGTTTCATGCATCTTGTGTCTGTATTGCCTGCAACGGGGGTTGATGCCCCTTATACCTATAAGGCCGAGGAAGCCTTAGTGATTGGCACATACGTCAAAATTTCCTTTGGGCGACAGGATGTTGTCGGCGTTGTATGGCATGATAAAACCGAAACTAATTTTCCCTTGTCCAAAATCAAAAAGGTCAGCGACATTTATGACGTCCCGCCATTATTACCGATGATGCAATCTTTTGTTGAAAAGGTTGCGGCATGGACGATGACGCCAAAGGGGCTGATCCTCAAAATGGTGTGTCCCTCATATAAATTATTGGAAGAGCCAAAGCGTCCTTTGGTTTATCCTTGCAAATCGGTTGCGGGTGGCGGCGCAGTCACATTATCCGAAGATCAGGGGCAGGCTGCGCACGCTTTGCGCGCAAAAATTGGACAGGGGTATAGCTGTACTTTATTGGATGGCGTCACCGGTGCGGGAAAAACCGAAGTGTATTTCGAGGCCGTGGCTGAGGCCATGAAGGCCGATCAACAAGTTTTGATTATGATGCCTGAAATTGCGCTGACAGGCGGGTTTGTCGACCGGTTTGAAAAACGATTTGGAACGCGCGCGGCCCTGTGGCATTCGCAAATGACCCCCAAACAACGCATGACAGTATGGAAAGGTGTCGCATCAGGTCAAATTTTAACGGTGATCGGGGCGCGGTCATCCCTGTTTTTACCTTATCAGAATTTGGGGTTGATCGTTGTGGATGAGGAACATGATCCGTCTTATAAACAAGAAGATAACGTCATTTATCATGCCCGTGATATGGCGGTGATGCGTGGCAATATGATGGGGCACCCCGTGATTTTAGCATCGGCGACGCCGTCTATTGAAACCATGGCGAATGTGCAATCACGTCGGTATGATACGGTTCAATTACCAGATCGTTATGGCGGGTCTCATTTGCCGGATATGCATTTGATTGACCTGCGCGAGGCTGTGCCGGAACGCGGAGAATTTATATCCGCGACATTGCATGAGGCGATGCAAGGCACACTGAAACGCAAAGAACAAAGCTTGCTCTTTCTCAATCGGCGGGGTTATGCGCCTTTGACATTATGCCGGTCGTGTGGGGCGCGGGTGGAATGCCCGCAATGCACCGCGTGGTTGGTGGAACATAAAAAAAGCGGACGCACATTTTGCCATCATTGCGGATATGGCGGGCGAACGCCTGATCGTTGTCCCTCATGCGATGCCGAAGATTCGCTCGTCCCGATTGGGCCTGGTGTTGAGCGCATTGCCGAAGAGGTGAAATCCCGATACCCCGATGCCCGCGTAATGGTTTTATCCAGTGATACCGCGGATGAGGAGCAATCTTTACCCGAAAAATTACAGGCCATTCAGCATGGCGAGGTTGATATTATTATCGGTACCCAAATGATGGCCAAGGGGCACCATTTTCCCAAACTCACCTGTGTCGGGGTTATCGATGCCGATATTGGTATGAAAGGCGGCGATTTGCGTGCGGGGGAGAGGACATGGCAATTATTGCATCAGGTTGCAGGCCGCGCAGGCCGCGAAGTATTGACCGAAGAAAGAAAAGGGCAAGTTTATTTGCAAAGCTATATGCCTGAAAATACGGTGATGCAATCTTTGGTGTCGCATGATCGGGATAATTTTATCCGCGAGGAAATTGAAACACGGCGCATGGCCCAAATGCCACCTTTCGCAAGGTTGGTGGGGATTATATTATCGGGGAAAACGGAAAAGGCGGTTGTGGATGTGGGGCAAAAATTGGCGCAAACCGCGCCGCGGTCAAATGATTTTATTGTGATGGGGCCTGCGGTACCACCCTATGCCATGTTGCGGGGGCGGCACAGGCGGCGGTTATTGTTGCAGGCCTCAAAAAATATAAACTTGCAAAAAACGATCAAAGGATGGTTGGACACGGTGGAGGTGCCGTCTTCGGTCAGGCTGTCAATCGATATTGACCCGCAGAGTTTCCTCTAACACGGGCCATTTGTCCCCCTAAAAAGCAGGAGCGGAATTTTGTTAAGAGCTCCTCTTCAGATGGGGCATCCTCACATATAACGCGGAAAATCTCTGGTGAAACTTCGTGAAAACAATGTTCGTTGTTTGCGTATCCTTGCTGACGCCATGAAAACAGGCAGGTCATGTCTTGGATCATATGAGGCTCAGTACTTTGGACTTCATCAGCCTTAGCGGGCTGCCCATGCGTTGCAAAAGCCATAGACAGAGATACGAGCGCGACAGATAATTTTTTCATTGCATACATTATTGACATATAAAATATATACTGGTCAAGTTTTTTCTTCTATTTGCGTCTTTTCATGTATCATGAATTATGACATCCAAACCACTTCCCGATGCGGTTACCACTTTTGATATCCTCAAAACAGTAATTGTCCTGTTGATGATTATTGACCATATCGGGTTTTACTTTTTCCCGGATGTCGATTGGTTTCGGGCGATAGGGCGCATTTGTGTGCCGGCGTGGTTCTTTTTAATTGGGTATGCCCATTCACGGGATTTGGGGCATAAATTACTGATAGGGGCGGCTATGTTGGCCATTGCCGATTTAATATTGTTACAATCTTTTTTTCCAATAAACATATTAATAACAATTTTGGCAGTCAGGTTGTGTCTTGATTACGTCATGCAATTCCTGTTGCAAAGTAGGCAGTTTTTCGTTGTTGGGTTGGTTTTGGGAGCATTATTCTTTGTTGCAACTGATCTTATCATGGAATATGGAACATTGGGGCTGATGTTGGCAACTGTGGGCTATCTAACACGCCATAAGACAGAGCTTTTGGAGCGGACATTTTTGACGAAAAAAGATTACATGGCTTTTTGCGGCTTCGTATATTTGGCTTTTATTATGTTACAAAATATGAAGTTTTTGTTTTCTGAAGGGCAATTGAGTGTGATGGCAATTGGGTCGGCTTTAATGATGATATTTTTATGCGCAATGAAACCAACCACATATCCGCACATAAAAAACCAGAATGTGATTTCACTTCTTCAATTTGGTGGTCGAAAAACCCTTGAAATCTATGTCGGGCATTTATTGGTCTTTAAAGTGATTTTATTTGTACTTTTTACCACACATTCATTTATTGATTTTCACGCCGATAAATTTATTCCTTACGCTATAAATTCAAACGTTAGTAAAATTAGAAGAAAACTAAAACTGAATACTGTAAAATATTCTGACTTGTCGGAGCAAAAAACCAAATTTTCTCCCACTCACGAGTGTTTTAGGTTTAACTACGATTTCTAATCAGACGTTGTGAAATTAATAACGGTAGTATTAAAACACACAGTAAAAACACTAAAATTCTCCACTCGGTGTATAAAAATATTAAAAATTTACTATCTGATTTTTCCCATGAACCTTTACCCAAATGATAGGCGTAAACTTCATTTCGGTTTTCCAATCTTAGTTTGTCTTTAGACAAACCATAAGGGTGAAATAATTGACTTGGATAGTAGCTTAATCCATATCTTAAACGGTAGCGTTTAAAACATCGATTTAGTATTCCCGGACCGGTTGTAAACATGATCGCGATGTGTCTACTATAATAGGATGGAACAGTAGCATTATTTTCTAAGTCGATAAATAATTTATGCCAAAAAATATGCCTAGGTCGACAATACATCAGTGAATTAGAAACATGTGCAGTTTCTCCAAAACTATTCGGTGTTTCGACCAGATAAAAATCATTGGGATAATCTCGTACAACTTCGTTCCAAGAACGGTTACAGTGGTAGTCCATATCAGCATATAATCCTCCATAACGGTGTAAAAAGAAATACCTCAGCACATCACAGCGCTGAATCTGATAAGAATAATTTCGGTATAAATCCCAATGTTGGGGGTAACATTTTCGAACAAAATTTTCTGCCAGTTCTAAATTCCAACAGATATAAAACCAATCTGGGTTTTTGTCTAGCCAAGTATCGCGATGTTTAGCTAGTTTAGCAAAGGCTTTTTTAGCCTCTCGTTTATTTGGAATATTACCAAACCAGATTTGATGTATAATTCTTCCGTTTTGTGACAATAAAATATTATCCACTTGTTCAAAAGTATAATTTTGCATTTTTGAACCTAATAGGGGAAGTTTTAAGTAGAAATATATGCGTGTGTATATACTTCCATATTTGTTGTATTTTTACCATCAGGTTACTTTAATTTAGCTACTTCAGCGCGAAGTTTTTCCAGTGACATACGAGTATAACCTTTAATACCGTAAATTTTAGCGATTGATTTAAGCTCGGCTTTACTGAGTTTCTTTACACTCATACTACGTCCGACACGTGTAGTACACGTTTTTGCCGGTGGAGGAATTAAATCACAGGTACTACGCGGTGCAGGAATGGTTCCGTAATCGTCAACCAACATTCGTTTTTTCTTTGAGTTAACCCAGCGACCTTCACGGTGGTCAAACAAACGCTGAGATTTTGAAACCCAATCTGAACCATAACACATATTTAAGTGTTCTATAGCGTTAAAAGGTGTCATGACCCAGAAATTACCAAATTTAGTAGGAACTAGAGGAAAAATATACT